>JAYVSR010000196.1:0-6629 GCA_043775155.1 Burkholderiales bacterium
CCCGCAACCAAATTTAAAACGCCCTGCCGAATTCGGTGGGGCGTTTTTCATTGTGCACCGCCCACGCCACGGTAGGCGGCAAAACGGCACCAGTGCTTGCGAAAATCCCTGTCGCGCCTAACAATAGGTGCTTTCCACGACTTTCCCCCGGATGCGCGATGAACGACACCAACCTCACTCACACGCAGATCGAGTACCAATCGGGCTTCGGCAACGAATTCGCCACCGAAGCTGTGCCGGGCGCTTTGCCGCAGGGCCGCAATTCGCCGCAGCGCGCGCCGCTGGGGCTATACGCCGAGGGCATCAGCGGCACACCTTTCACCGCGCCGCGGGCGGAAAATCGCCGCACCTGGACTTACCGCATCCGCCCGTCCGCCATGCAAAACGCGATGTGCCGGATCGACAATCGCCTGCTGCGCAGCGCGCCATTCAACGACGCCGAGGCGACGCCGAATCGCCTGCGCTGGGATCCGCTGCCGCTGCCCTCTGCCGCCGCCGATTTCATTGATGGCATGACGACGATGGGCGGTGGCGGCGATGTCGCTGCGGGGGCCGGCTACGCGATTCACATTTACGCGGCGAATCGCTCGATGGAGCGGCGTTATTTCTACAACGCGGACGGTGAGTTGCTGCTGGTGCCGCAGCAGGGTCGCCTGTCGATTCACACCGAACTGGGTCGGCTTGACGTCGTCCCCGGCGAGATCTGTGTGATTCCGCGCGGGATCAAGTTCAAAGTGGCGCTGCCAGATGGCAGCGCGCGCGGCTACATTTGCGAGAACTACGGCGCGCTCTTACGCCTGCCTGATCTTGGGCCGATTGGCTCAAATGGATTAGCCAATCCGCGTGACTTTCTCACACCAGTCGCCTGCTTTGAAGAGCTTGAGGAGAAGGGTGAATTGGTGGAGCTGGTCGCCAAATATCAGGGCAATTTGTGGGCCTGCGAAATCGGCCATTCACCACTTGACGTAGTAGCGTGGCACGGCAACTATGTGCCGTACAAATACGACCTTGCCAACTTCATGGTGCTTGGCACCGTGAGTTTCGATCATCCCGACCCGTCGATCTTTACCGTGCTGACCAGCCCGACCGATACGGTGGGAACGGCAAATGTTGACTTTGTGATTTTCCCGCCGCGCTGGCTGGTGGCCGAGAACACCTTCCGGCCGCCGTGGTTTCATCGCAACGTGATGCACGAGTTCATGGGCTTGATTCACGGTGTTTACGACGCCAAGGCTGAAGGCTTTTTGCCGGGTGGCGCGAGCCTGCACAGTTGCATGAGCGCGCACGGGCCGGACGCGGCGACGTTTGAGAAAGCCAGTGCGGTCGAGTTGAAACCGCACAAAATTGACGGCACCCTGGCGTTCATGTTTGAAACCAAATTGGCCTGCCGGCCGACCGCGTTTGCGCTGGAAACAGAGGCGCTGCAAATCGGCTACGACGCTTGTTGGAGCGGATTCAAAAAGCATTTCCCTGGATAGCTGGCAGACAGGCGGGTGCGGGCGGATACGCGCGGGTACAGGCGGGTACCGGCAAAAAGTCCAGCATTTACGCTTGCCTGCTGGTATATAATTTATACAAATCCCGCAGCAGCATAGTCGTCGAGTCAAGTTTTTTAAAAGCGCGCGGGCAATGCCCCCGGCCAGTTCAGGCGCTCCGCGCCGCCAGTGCCGATTCCAACTGATGTCAGTCACAGCGCCTCCCGCAACGGTTGCGCCCCTGTGCTTGTGAATACCTCCGAAGCGAAACGAATTCTCGAAGCCGCGCTGCTTTCCAGCACCGCGCCATTGCCGCTGTCCGAGTTGCGTAAATTATTCGATGATGAAATCGGCGCCGACACGGTGCGCGCGCTGCTGGAAGAAATGCGCCTCGAATGGCAGGATCGCTCGGTTGAGTTGGTGGCCTTATCGACCGGCTGGCGCTTTCATACGCGCGCCGAATACGGCGACTACTTGGCACGTTTGAATCCGGAAAAAGCGCCACGTTACTCGCGCGCGGTGCTGGAGACTCTGGCGATCATCGCTTATCGGCAACCGGTGACCCGTGGCGATATTGAAGAGATTCGCGGTGTCGCAGTGTCGCCGCAGATTGTCAAAACGCTTGAAGACCGTGGCTGGATCGACGCCATCGGCCATCGCGAAGGGCCGGGTCGTCCCGCCTTGTTCGCCACCACCAAACTGTTTTTGGATGACCTCGGTTTGATCTCGCTGGAGCAATTGCCAGCCCTCGAAGAAGTGGAAAAAGTAATGGACTTGGCCGATGCAGCCTGACGATCACTCGACGCCGCCTGACGCGGGCGCGCCCGCCGCCGGGGCGGCAAATACCTCTGGTGCGGTCGGTTCCTCCGACTCGGCGAATGGCACGGGTGGCGACGGCGTGGCAGCACAACCGGCATCGTCGCGTCGGCCTGCAGGCGAGCGCGGCCACTCAGATGGTGACGCAGGAGAGTCAGGCGCGCCGGGTAAGCGGCGGCGTCAGCGCCGCCGTGGGCGCGGTGGCAAGGGCGTCAAACCGCCGCGTGCAGATGGTGTGAGTACGCCTGACGGCGTGAACGATTTGGCGGCTGAGCTAGGCACCGTTGGTCAATCGCGCCCACCGCGCGAGCCTCGCGCGCCACGCGCACCACGTGATCCCAATGCACCTCGCACCGAGCGTAATCAAGAGCGCCCCCCACGCGCTGCCAAGCGTCCACGCAATCCGCAGCGCGAGGGGCAGCAACCGATTGATCCGGACGCGCAACCGCAACCTGGGCAGCGCCTTGGCGCTCGGCCCAGTGGAAGAGGCAACCCGCGAAACAACCCGCCAAACAATCCACGAAACGGCGCGCGAACCAACGCCCGCAGCGGCACCCGCACCGGTACACGCGACGGCACCAGAACTGAGTCGAACGACGACGCCCAGCCTGGTGCCGATGGGGTTGATTTCAAATTACAAAAGCTGCTCGCCGAAGCTGGTTTGGGTTCGCGCCGCGACATGGAAGAAGCGATCCAGTCTGGCAGAGTCAGTGTCGATGGCAAGATTGTCAGCATCGGTACCCGCATCGGACGCGGCGCGGTGGTACGGGTAGACGGCAAGATCGTCAAAATTCGCACCGGCCGCGAGACGCCCGAAGTCATCATCTATCACAAGCCCACCGGCGAAATCGTCACGCACGATGATCCTGAAGGCCGGACCAGCGTATTTGAAAAAGTACCGCCGCCAAAGTCCGGCAAGTGGATCGCCGTGGGCCGCCTCGACTACAACACCGAGGGCTTGTTACTCCTGACCAACTCGGGTGATCTGGCGAACCGTCTGATGCATCCGCGCTATGAAGTCGAGCGCGAGTATTCGGTGCGCGTGATCGGCGAGTTGAACGACGAGCAGACCGACCTGTTGCTCGATGGCGTGCCGCTCGATGACGGCCCGGCGCGCTTCATGAAGCTCGACGAAGGCGAATTTTCTGACGAAGGCGAGGGGATCAACCGCTGGTATCGGGTGATGATCCGCGAGGGCCGTAACCGCGAAGTGCGGCGCATGTTTGAGGCGGTAGGCGTCACCGTGAGCCGGCTGATCCGTACCCGCTTCGGCCCGATTGCGCTGCCGCGCATGCTCAAGCGAGGCCAGACCCGTGCGCTGACGCCAGAAGAATTAAAAGAACTGACGCGCGCGACACCAGTGGCGGCTGCCGCCGTGCCATTCGCTGACGGAAACTCGCGCGGCGATGGCGGCGCACGCCGGGGTGGTAGCGGGCCACAGTCCCACGCAGCGGCCGGTGGCGACGCCAATCTGGTGGACGATGACGACGACAGTCAGCCGCCGATGCTACGCGACGATGCGCCACGCAAACGTGGCCGCAACGCCCGCGGCAGCAACGCGATGCCCGGTGTGATGCCTGGCTTAATGCAAGGCGCTGAAGGCGAAAACAACCCGCGCCGCCGCCGCGGCAAAGGTCGCCTCTCAGGCGCTGCGGCTGGGGCGGGACAGCGGGCGGCTCCGGGCAACGCCCTGCGCGGCAGGCCAAGCGGTAGTGGCGCTGGTGTGGGCCGCAAAAGCGCAGGCCGTAAGGGGGCGGCGCGCAGCGGTGCCGGTGTGGGGCGCAACGCTGCTGCCGGACGCGCCCTGCTAGGCGCCGGGCGTGCGCGTAGCGGGCCAGCCAAGAAAGGCCGTCGCGGCAAGCTTGATCCGGCATCAATGACGCTCGACGGGCGCCGTGCGGGCGTGGTGCGAGATCGCCGCGTGTCGGCCGTGCCCGCGCCCAAAAAAGCGCCGGTGATTATTCACCGCCGCTCGAAACTCAAAATCATGCCCGAGCCGGGCGGTGATGGCGGCGCAGCCTAAGTCTGTCGTCCGTAGTTGAGCGCAGTCTGCGCTCAGACAGTGGTCGCGCGAAACGGGAACGGCGCTGATTTTTCTGGAAATTCTGGCAAAAATCGGCTATTATCCAAAGGCTTAGGTGGGACAACCTGAAGTTGTTGCGAAAATGCCGTGAAAGCGGTGCCGGAGGCGGGCCAGAAAATGGCCGAATGCCAAAATCTTCAGGGTTGATCCGCAGTTTTTGTTTTTTAGTAAATGGGCATTGCGCCCATTTTTTGTTTGTGGCGGCCGAAATGGATTTTTCGCAAGTTGTAGAGACCACGGTCAGTGGCTTGGGCTACGAACTGGTTGAGGTTGAGCGATCCAACCGTGGCCGGATGATTCGCGTTTTCATTGATTTGACGCCGGAAGCTGCGGCAGCGGCGCAACTGACCAACCCGCGCAGCAAGACCGGCGCAATGATTAGTGTCGAGGATTGCGAAAAAGTCAGCCGCCAGTTGACCTATGTGTTTACGGTCGAGAACGTGGATTACGACCGGTTGGAAATTTCATCGCCAGGCTTGGACCGGCCACTGAAAAAGCAAAGTGACTTTGAACGCTTTGCTGGCATGGAGGCGGTGGTGAAATTGCGCACGGCCTTGGGCGGCGCGCATGGTATTCGGAAGAATTTTCAAGGTGTGGTGGCGAGTGTGCATCACCAGCCAGCACTGATCGTCGAGGGCGCAACGATTGCTCTCGATTGGGCGCAGATTGACCGGGCGAAGTTGGTACCAGTGGTGGATTTCAAGCCAGTCTCGGATAAAGCAAGCGATACAGCGGACGACAAGCCAGCACGTAGAAAACCGGCAAGTGACAAATCAGCAAGTGGCGAATCAGCAAGTGACGAATCAGCAAGCGAAAAATCAGCAAAAGTTAAACCAGCAGGGAAGAAACTGAAATGAGCAAAGAAATTTTATTGCTGGCCGATGCGCTGGCCCGCGAAAAATCCGTCAGCAAAGATGTGGTGTTCACCGCATTGGAGCAAGCGATTGCGTCGGCGTCGAAGAAACGCTTCAAGGGCGAGGCCGATGTGCGCGTGGCGATTGACCGCGAGACCGGCGAGCACGAGGCGTTCCGCCGCTGGCAGGTGGTGTATGAGCCCGACCTCGAAAGTGAAGACAACCAGATCGGCATCACCGATGCGCGCGACGACGATCCCGAAGTGCAGATTGGCGATTTCATCGAAGAAGAGTTGGAGCCAATTGAGTTCGGTCGGATCGGCGCGCAAGCTGCCAAGCAGACGATTTTGCAAAAAATCCGCGACGCCGAGCGCGACCAGATTCTCAATGACTTCCTCGAGCGCAACGAGAAGCTGATCAACGGCACCGTCAAGCGGGTCGAGAATCATCGTGTCCTGATTGAATCAGGCCGGATCGAGGCGGCGCTGCCGCGCGACCAGATGATCCCGCGCGAGACCTTCCGCGTTGGCGACCGGATTCGTGCGTTTATCTACAAGATCGACCGCCTGCAGCGCGGCCCGGCGGTGGTGGTGTCACGCACTTCGCCCGACTTCATCAAGGCATTGTTTGAGCTCGAAGTGCCGGAGATCGAAGAAGGTCTGCTGGAAATCAAATCGGCTGCACGCGACGCCGGCGTGCGCGCCAAGATTGCCGTGTTCTCGAACGACAAGCGGATCGACCCGATCGGTACCTGCGTCGGCATGCGCGGCTCGCGCGTCCAGGCCGTCACCAATGAGCTCGCTGGTGAGCGAGTAGACATCATCATCTGGTCGGCTGATCCGGCGCAGTTTGTGATTGGCGCGTTGGCACCGGCCCAAGTGTCGTCGATTGTGGTCGATGAAGAAAAACACAGCATGGACGTGGTGGTAGACGAAGAAAATCTGGCGATTGCGATTGGCCGTGGCGGCCAGAACGTCCGCTTGGCTTCCGAGTTGACCGGCTGGGAAATCAACCTGATGACGGTCGAGCAATCAGCGCAAAAGCAGGAGACCGAAACCTCGGCGGTGCGCGCCCTGTTCATCGAGAAGCTCGATGTTGACGAAGAAGTCGCCAACATCCTGATCGAAGAAGGCTTCTCGACGCTCGAAGAAGTGGCGTACGTGCCGATCAACGAGATGCTCGAAATCGACTCGTTCGATGAAGATACAGTGAACGAACTGCGCAATCGTGCGCGCAATTCGCTCTTGACCTCCGCAATTGCGTCCGAAGAGTCGCTCGATGGCGTGGCGGATGACCTGCTCAATCTTGAGGGCATGAACCGCGACCTCGCGGCGAAGCTGGCGGGCGCGGGCATCAAGTCGCGTGACGATCTGGCCGAGCTCGCGGTCGATGAGTTGGTTG
>JAYVSR010000197.1:0-7274 GCA_043775155.1 Burkholderiales bacterium
TCGATGAAGCTTTCGCGCAGGTTGATCTTGCCGTTGCCGTCGTAATCGACGGCGTAGCGGCGCCAGCTTCCCGGCATGAATTGCGGGATGCCGATGGCACCGGCGTAGGAGCCACGCACGCTGAAGACATCGAGATCGTGCTCGCGCACGAAGAGCAAATAATTTTCCAGTTCGCTCCTGAAAAACTCGGCACGCTTGGGGTAGTCGAAGCTGAGGGTCGAGAGCGCGTCGATGACGCGCCAGTTGCCGGTGTTTTTGCCATAGACCGTTTCGACCCCCATGATGGCGACCATGATCTCGGCGGGGACGCCGTATTCTTTTTCGGCGCGCGCGAGTTCTTTTTCGTATTGTTTCCACAGCGCGACGCCACCGTCGATGCGGATCGGTTCGATGAAACGCGCGCGATAGACTTGCCACGAGCGTACCCGCGGATTCACTGGCGGGGTGATGAGTTCGATGATCGCCGGGTAGTGGCGCGCGCGCGAAAACAGGAATGACAACTCGGACTCGACGAAGCCGTGCTTTTGTGCAATTTCGGCGATGAACGCTTTGACGTCGTCGCGCCGACTGAAGTCGAGGCGGCTGGCGCCTTTGGGAACGGTGTCCGCCTTGTTGCTGGCTGCGGCCTTGCGCGGCTTCTTGGCAGGGTGGGCAGGGTGGGCAGGTTGGGTGGGGCTGACGTCCTGTGCGGACAGCGGCGTGGCAGGCAACGCGAGCAGCAGTGCTGCCATGTAAATAATCAATCTCAAACCGAAAATTCCCTCACCATTTGACCGAATTGTCTCACGCGCGTCGCGTCCGCTTTGCGATCATCTTGCCGGCCGTAGCGCAACGCGGCGTAGGCCGAGGCGATGCGGTTGATCCGGGGCAGTGCATCGAGCCGCTCGGAATCACTGCTATTTTTTTGCAGCAAGACCACCGCGCGGCGCGCGAAATCAAGCGGGCCTTCCCACGGCTCGCGCGTCACGCCCGCTTTGGCAAGGCGTTTACAGAAACGCTCCCACGCGCGCTGCACCGGGTCGCGCTCGCGTTGGTTCTTCAGCACCCAGCCGGTGACCACGAGTGAGACCAGAGCCGCGCCGATGACCATCGCGATCACCATGTCCTGCCAGGTCGGGGTTTTCATGCCGAGGCGCTCCAGCGTTTCGCGCTGACGGTCGGGCGAGTAGTTGAGCACCCACTGGTTCCAGGCGTTCGACACGGCTTCCCAGTTGAAGCGCAGCTTTTGTAACGCGTCAGTGCTCCAGGCACCGGCGATGCGCGAGATCATCGGCTCGGCAAACCGCTGCGGCAGCGCGCCTTGCAAGCCGCGTTCAATCCGCGCGGGCGACACGGCGGCGGTGGGGTCGACGCGGGTCCAGCCGCGCCCCTTCAACCACACCTCGGCCCACGCATGCGCATCGGACTGACGCACGGTGAACACCTGATCGACCGGGTTGATCTCGCCACCTTGATAGCCGGTGACGACGCGGGCCGGCACGCCGCCCATCCGCATCATCACGACAAACGCTGAGGCATAGTGCTCACAAAAGCCGCGTTTGGTGATGAATAAAAATTCATCCACCGGATTGTTATCAAGCAGTGGCGGCTCGAAGGTGTAGAAAAATTCTTCGGTGCGAAAGTGGCGCAGCGCCTGCGTCACCAGCGCTTCGCCGCTGACGCCCTGGAACAGCCAGGTGGCGATTAACTCACGGGTACGCGGGTTGCTGCGAAACGACGGCAGCGCGAGATAGGGCGCGAGATCGCGCTGTTCTTCATAAGCGACCGGGCGAAACCCTGGATAGGAGCGCGCTTCGTAACGCAAGCGATTGGTGACCGGCTTGGTGCTGACCGGCTGCAAGTCGGGTGTGAGGCGGGCGTAGTCCGGCAGCTTGGTCGGCATCTCCAACGCGAACATCCACGGCTTTTGGGTGGGCTCCATCGTGACCGTGTAATCAATTGCTTCGCCCGCTGGTTCAAACTTGGCCGGTCGCAACGGGTCAGCCGGTTGGATGCGCCAGTTGCGGCCATCGAACGCCGAGAGTACCGGGCCGCGCCAATAAAGATCGTTCGTCTTGGGCGCGCGCGAAGCGAAAGCAACCCGAAACGCGATGCCGTCGGACAGCGACAGTGACGTGATCTGCCCTGGCGACATCGAATCAGACAAGCCTGACACCGCCGACGACGCGTCAGCCGGCAAGCCCCACAGCGGGCCGTTAACCCGTGGGAACAACAGGAACAACACCAGCATCATCGGGAAGGCTTGCAAAATAATCACACTGGCCAAGCGCGTTTGCTGCCACACCGGCATTGGTTGGGCATCGCGATTGGCGGCGATCAGGGCCGAGGTGATCAACACCAGGGAGACCAGCATCAACGCACCGGTGCCGATGGATTGCGAGTAGAAAAAATTAGTCAGGATCAAAAAGTAGGAGAGAAAAATCGCCACCACGGCGTCGCGTTTGTTGCGTGTCTCCAGCAGTTTCAAGGCCAGCATCAGGGTGACGAAGGTGACACCGGCGTCACGGCCAAACAAGGTGCGATGGGTATACAGCGTGCCGGCGACGCCGAGCAGCATCAGGAACACCAGCAGCCATTTCGATGGCAATTGCACCGGCGCAAATTTTTCGCGCCAGGTGAGCCAGGCGCGCCACGCGAACAGCAGGCCGCCGAAGGCAATGCACCAGGTCGGCAGATGCGCGGTGTGCGGGCCGAGAACCGGTACCAGCGCGACCAACAGGGCGAGCATCGCCATCCGTCCGACTGGCTGGTCTTGGGAGACTTGATCGGAGGCCAGGGTCTCGCGCGTCATTGGAAAAAAACGCGGGAACAGGCGCGGGAAAAAGCGCGGGAAAAAGCGTCGAAGCCACTGTGGCAACAGTTGCGGGAACATCATGGCGCGCTCCGGCCGTTACTTGATGCGGCAGTCGCTGTCGATGCACTCGCCAGCGCCGCATTCATCTCACCACCACCGTCATCAGGCAATGCAAACAACGCCAGCGCGCGCAGGCAGGCATGGCGATGCGCATCGCCATACGACGGCCCGATGCTGTCGCCACCAAGATTGAGCAGGTAGCCAAGTTTGGCCTCTTCGGCATCGAGCACCCAGCGTGTCAACTGCGACAGCTTGGTCTCGATGCTCCAGTGGTTCGGCAAGGTGTTGAGGTCGAGAATCAAATCGCTGGCGGCAGTGCCGAAAAAATGTTTGGTCAACAGCGGCCCGCCGGTTTCCAGCGCGAGGGACGCGGCCTTCCAGGCGATGTGGCGCGGGCTGTCGCTGGTCTGATGCTCACGTAAACCGGCGAAGTCATCGGTGCCGGTGCCAGCTGGCGCGCCATCGCCCGAGCCTTCTGGCGCGGGCGGAAACGCACGTCCGGCCGTGGCGGGGCGCGGATACACTAGACACGGCAGGCCAGGCTGCCAGTAGCTCCAGGCGCGCAACAGGCCGAGCGGATAGCGCGTCTCGACGGTCAAACGCGGCAAGCGTAGCCAGCCGCGTTGCGCAGCAGGGATGCGCAAGGTCGCGCGCACAGTCTGGTTCGGCGGCACGTCGGTAGCGACCATGCTGCCCGCGCCCGGCGCGACCACAGCGGCGGCTGCGGCGCCCGGCACACGCGCGATACGCAGCCAGATCGCAGCGCGTTCAAAATTTTTCTGGTTCACCAGCAGCAAATCAAACGCCGCCAACTCACCGGCAAACACCGGCTCGGCCTTGAGCGGCCGGAGCGTCAAATGCACTTGATTGCGAAACGTATGCAACATCGCCACCATGCCGGCTGCGGCTAAAAAAAACGTCAACACAAAGCCGAGCGAGAGGTCGTAGTTGATCGAGCTGGCCAGCATTGCCAACAACGAGGCGACGAAAAAAAATCCATAGCGCGTCGGGAAAATAAACACCCGGCGCTGGTTCAAATACACGTCACCGTTCTCCGGCCCGCGCGGCTGAAAGATCCAGTTGTAGATCATCGAGAACCGCAGCATGCGGTTCAGAGTGGCGCTCGGCATGGCAGGTTGAGTGCGACGAGTGTGGAACGAGTGAGCGGCGGCGGGGAGGCGGCGATGAGGAGACTACAGCGCACCGATCAAGGAATCGCCACTGACTTGACCCACTCGGCGATCATCTCCGGCGTCGCGCCGCGCCCGGTGTTCTGCGCCGGCTTCAGTCGATGCACCGCGACGTTTGGCAACACCGCCTGGACGTCTTCCGGCAGCACCGCTTCACGGCCCTCGACGAACGCCCAGGCACGAGCAGCCGCGAGCAGACCGAGACCGGCGCGCGGGCTCAGGCCGGCGGCGAACTGTGGCGCGCGGCGCGACGCTTCGATCAGCGCTTGAATGTAATCAATCAAGGCCGGGCTGACATGCAAGGCTGCCGCTTGTTGCTGCAACGCTTCAAAGTCGGCGACGCTCATCACCGGTTTCAACTGCGCGGCGATTTGGCGGCGGTCGGCACCCGAGAGCAGGGCGCGCTCGGCGGCGCGGTCCGGGTAGCCCAACTCCATCCGCATCAAAAAACGGTCAAGCTGTGACTCAGGCAAGGCAAAGGTGCCGACCTGATGCGAAGGATTTTGCGTGGCGATGACGAAGAACGGCTGTGGCAGCGCGTGGCCGATACCGTCGAGCGTGACCTGCTGCTCTTCCATCGCTTCGAGCAGCGCGCTCTGGGTTTTCGGCGTCGCGCGATTGACTTCGTCCGCCAGAATGAACTGCGCGAAGATCGGGCCGGGGTGAAACTTGAAGGTGCCGGTCTCGCGCTCGTAAATCGAGACGCCGAGCACGTCGGCGGGCAACAGATCGCTGGTGAATTGGATGCGCTGAAACTGCAAACCGAGCGAGCGCGCCAAGGCATGCGCCAGCGTCGTCTTGCCGACGCCGGGCACATCTTCGATCAGCAAATGGCCGCGCGCCAGCATGCAAGCTACCGCCATGCGGATCGGACGGTCTTTGCCGAGGATCACCTGATTTAACTGCGTGATCAGGGCGTTGAGCTGCGGGTTGGTGGCAGAGAGTGGACTTTTGAGAACGGCGGACATGAGCGGCTTTGAAAGGGAGAATCGTGACCGAAGATACGGTGACGGCGAGGGAACGGTTGCACTGTTGGTTGCAGCGGTTACCAAGTTGTTGCAAGCGCGCGCCAAAAGATTGATCATAGCAATAACCATTCACCATTCACTTTCCCACGCCACGACAACCCGATGACCACTGCCTACATCACCCACGCCGATTGCCTGAAACACGAGATGGGCCGCGGCCACCCGGAGTGCCCGGACCGCCTGCACGCCGTCAACGACCAGATGCGCGCGTCCGGTGTGATCGATCATGTCGCCACGTTCGACGCGCCACTGGCCCATCCTGATGTATTGAAACGGGTACACCGGCCCGAGTATGTTGATTCGATTTTTGAGCGCGCCCCAAGCGACGGCTATGCGCAACTCGACCCCGACACCGCGATGAACCCGGACTCGCTCAACGCCGCGCTGCGCGCCGCTGGCGCGGGCGTGTTCGCGGTCGATCAGGTGATGGCTGGTAGGGCAGAAAACGCGTTTTGCGCAGTCCGCCCCTGCGGCCACCACGCCACCCGCGCGCGCTCGATGGGCTTTTGCATTTTCAACAACATTGGGGTCGCCACGGCGCATGCGCTCGAAGCGCATGGGTTGAAGCGCGTTGCCGTGATCGACTTCGACGTCCATCACGGCAATGGCACTGAAGACATGTTCGATCAGGCCGAGTGGGAAGACCGGGTGTTGATGGCGAGTTTTTTTCAACATCCGTTCTACCCGTATAGCGGCAGCGACGGCCACGCCGCCAACATGGTCAACGTGCCATTGCCCGAGGGCAGTGGCGGCGCTGCTGCGCGCAAGGCGGTGGAAGAATATTGGTTGCCTGCGCTCGACGACTGGCAACCCGAGATGATCCTGATCTCGGCCGGGTTCGACGCGCATCGCGAAGACTTGCTCGGCGGCTTGAAGCTGGTCGAGGCGGATTACGCCTGGATCACGCGGCAGTTGATGGATGTCGCGGCGCGTCACTCAAAATGCCGCGTGGTGTCGATGCTTGAAGGCGGCTACAACTTGTCAGCACTGGGGCGCAGTGCCGTGGCGCATGTGAAGACGCTCGCCAGTTTGGCCTAAGCGGGGCCGGAGAAAATGGCTGAAACCCTTGGTGGGAGCGGGTTTTAGCGGGGTGAGTGGAATTCTAACCAGCGCGCATTCCGCCCATTTGGTAACTACGCCGGCTTAGGCGAATGCAACTGCGCCAGCTCCGCTGCCACTGCCTGCGCTACCGCATCACGCACGATGTTGCGCGCGGTGACTTTGAGTTCGGCGGTCATGCCGGCCAGTACTTGTTCGAGCAAATCGGTGAGCGACTCACGCAGGCGCTGCTCGACTAATGGGTCGATGCGTGCAGTGAGACCGGCGAGCACGCGCGATTGCACGCGTTGCGTGAGTTCTTCGCGCCAAGCTTCTGTTGCTTCTGCTGCTGCTGCGGCGGCGGCGTCTGCGTTTGCGCTGCCGACTGCGGCGGGTTGCGCCGGCGCGACGACATCGGTCAACAGCGGAATGCCGTCGTCCGCCTGCGCCAGTTTGTTCATGCTGCTTCCTTGGTTGCAGATTTCAGGGTCGCGATGTCGGTGGTGACGATTGCGTAACCGCGATCACGGTAAAACTTGAGCCGTGCGCGGGCGCGAGTGCGGTCGTTAGTGTCGTCGCGGCTGACGATTTCGAGCAGACGCTCGAAGCGGCTGAAATTGGCCGGGCAGTCGTGATCGAGATTCAGCAACACCTCGTGATGCGGCACCGCGTCGGCATCTAGGCGCACATCGTTTGAAAGCAGGATCGGTGTATCCGCCGCCGCTTTGGCACCGACGCGGCAATGCGGCAAGAAGCCGGTGGCGGGCATCGTCCAGAGCAATTTGTCGAATGCATCGAGCTGCGCGGCGTCGCTGCTGTAGACCAGCAGGCGATTTTTCTTCGCGTAAGCCTTGCGCGCCAGTGTTGCGGCCATGCCGAGCTTGTCGGGGGCGTTGAAATAAAAATCGATCCGGGTCATCGGGCTTTGGCGAGGTGCTGGGCTGCGGCGAGGTGCTGGGCTTCGGCCACGGGCTGAGTCGCTGTCATGTCGCTGTTACGCCGTTGCGCGCGTCAGCAAAAAATGTGACAACAGCGCTACCGGCCTGCCAGTCGCCCCTTTGGCTGCGCCCGATTTCCACGCCGTTCCGGCAATATCTAAATGCGCCCAAGTATATTTTTTGGTGTAACGCTCAAGAAAACAGGCTGCCGTGATGCTGCCTGCCG
>JAYVSR010000198.1:0-5047 GCA_043775155.1 Burkholderiales bacterium
CTCACACATGTACGCATCGCGCAGCATCAGCGCCGTGTCGGTGCCGGTCAGCACCGACACCGGGTTAAAGCACACATTGCCGAGCAGCTTCATCCACAGTTCGCGCCGGATGTTGTCCGAGGCAGAAGCCTCGAAACCCGCTCCCACCAAGGCTTTCACGAGATTGTCCACGCGCGCCGAGGGATGGAGACTGAGTTGATTTGACGGTTCACCCAGCACCACGCGCACGCCGGAATTCCAGCGCACCACGCCCGGTTGCGGCACATCGGCAGCAAGGTAAACCACGCCGCCGATCACGCGCGCCGGCGCAATCGCCCGTGCAATGCGGCCATCGGCATCGCACGATTGCAGCGCCGCGCCGTCGAGCGCGCCGCCCCAATTCTGGAAAAACCACCACGGCACGCCGTTCATCGCGGTGACCACGGCGGTGTCTTCTTTCAACAACGGCGCGATGCCTTCGACGGCGGCTGGCAGTGTGTGACTCTTCAACGCGATGATCACCGCGTCCTGCGGGCCGAGATCGGCAGCGTTGCTGCTGGCCGGCACGCGCACGGTGTACCGCTCTTCACCGCGCAACAGCGTAAGGCCATTGGCGCGAATCGCATCCAGATGCGCGCCGCGTGCGATCAGGCTCACTTCGTGGCCGGAGCGTGCGAGACGTGCGCCGAGTGTGCCGCCGATGGCGCCGGCACCGTAGATGCAGATTTTCATTTCATGGCGCTTTTGCCAAGCCACTCGACGTCGCAAAGCAGACCGTCGTAGTCAAAATCTTGGGAATTGATCCAATTTTTGTCAATGGATTCTCGAGAAGAAAACACGAGAACGCGACGCGTTCTATCCACGTAAAAAGTTTGGTCAATCTCACTCAACTCAACGATTGAGAAGTGCTGACTCGCGTTCGTCTTAGCTAATCGATACTTAGCCAAGACCTCGTTACCGAAAGCCAGATACGTTGGCGGACCCGTGTGGGAAATCTTGATGAGCGCCAATGTCTTGACCAAGCCAAAACCTGGAATATCCGTCGGACCGGTATAGAGAAACCAAATTTTCTTCATCGATTCCACGCTCGGTAGCACGGTTCGCCTACTCGGCTATTTCCCGCTACGCCGCCCGCTCAAACTGCCGCACTGGCGCTTTTTTCGGCGGGCCGGAAGGATTGACGATACCGTTACCCGCCACCGTCTCCAGCGTGTAGTCGCCCGTCACGCCTACCGGCACATCGCCTTCAACCGTGACGCGTTCCATCTTGCGTTTTTGCGGGTAGTAGTCGTGCGGTGCGTAGTGTTGCAAAGAGCGGTTGTCCCACAGCACCACCATGTCGGCCCGCCACTTGACGCGCAATTGGTATTCCGGCACTTGCGCCTGCGCGTAGAGGAACTGCAACAGCGTGTCGCTTTCGTCTTGCTTGACGCCGCGAATGCGCGTGCAAAATTGCGGGTTGACGTAGAGCGTGCGCCGCCCGCTTACCGGATGCACGCACACCACCGGGTGCCAGGGATTGGGGAAGTCGTCTTCGAGCTTGCGCAGTTGCGCGCGCTGCGCGGCGTTGCCGTCGAACAAATTGCGCCAGGGCTTGAAGTCGTGCTGCGCCTCCAGCCCGTGGATGTGGCGCTTCATCCGCTCGGACAAGCCGCGATACGCCGCCGTCATGCTGGAAAAACAGGTGTCGCCGCCGTGCGTGGGGATCACACGGCTACGCAGGATGGTGACGATGGGCGGGTTCGGCTTGTAGGTCTCATCCGCATGCCAGATGTCGGTGCGCGCGGCGGGGTGCTCGGCGTCGTAGTCGAGCACGATGACTTCGGGCTTGTCCGGCAGGTTGGGGGCGAAGGGGTGAATCGTGAGCGGGCCGAAGCGGTTGCCGAATTGCGTCTGCTGGTCAAGCGTCATGCGCGCCTGATCGGGGATGACCAGTACTTCGTATTGCACCAGCGCGTCGCGGATAGTGTTGAACGCGGCATCGTCGAGACGCGAGAGATCAGCGCCGCGCAGCTCTGCGCCGATGAAACCGTTGAGGGGGATGACTTCGATGCTCATATTGATTTCCTGTGCGTGTTCGGTATTCGCGTGTTTCGTATTTGCGTGTTCGGTATTTGCGCTTCCCGCATTTGCAACCGGCCGGTTCAATGAGCGCAGCCGGATGCGTCAATCGAGCTTCGCGCCAGAGACGCGCACCGCCTCGGCCCAGCGCGGCATTTCACTTTTCACAAACGCTGAAAATTCAGCCGGCGACATCGGCGGCCAAGGCTCCATGCCGAACTTGACCAGTTGCTCCTTGAACTCCGCCGTGTTCTGAAACTTTTGCAATTCGGCCGAGAGGCGGGCAATGATGGCAGGCGGCGTGGCGGCCGGTGCAGATACACCCTGCCAGGCCTGCCAGTCGAAGCCCGCCACCACTTGGCCCACTGGCGCTACCGACGGGATCAAGGTGTTCTGCTTCGCCGCCGATGTGCCATAGGCCTGCACCTTGCCCGCTTGAATATTCGGCACGGCGGCAGTGGCGTCGGCGAACATGATCTGGATTTTTCCGGGGATCAAATCGACGAGTGCGGCACCCGTGGTCTTGTAGGGGATGTGCTGGATGTCGAGGCCGGCGCGCTGCTTCAAATCTTCCATGAAGAGTTGATGTGCGCTGCCGTTGCCGACCGAGGCGTAGTTGAATTTGCCGGGGTTCGCTTTGATGAGATCGATCATCTCGCGCAGGTTCTTTGCCGGGAAACTGTTCGATGCGATGAGAAAAAAATTCACTGTGCCGAGCAAAGACACCGGCTGAAAATCGCGCAGCGGTTCGATGGGCGACGGCTTGTACAGCGCGGGCGAAATGCCGAAGGTGGAGCTGGTGGAGATGAGCAGGGTGTGGCCATCGGCTGGCGCTTTGGCGACGATCTCGGCGCCCAGCAGCGTGCCGGCGCCCGGCTTGTTGTCGATCACCACTGATTGATTCAGCGCTTTACCGAGGCGCTCGCCGACGGCGCGCCCGAGCAGATCGGTGAGCGCACCGGGGCCGAAGGGTACCAGCAGGCGGATCGGACGATTTGGAAAATTCTCCTGGCCATAGGCCGAAAAGCCTTGGGGCGCAAGGATCGCAGCCGCGAGGGCGCCAAGAATGGCTCTGCGTGCAGGTTTCATGGCACCTCTTTAAGTGATTTACTGCTTGTACGACGCATCGGTGCGATCCAGCAGCCGCAACATGGCCGGCCAATGCTTGCTGCGTGACTCGCGATTCGGCCGCGCGAACTGTTGCGCCACGCGCTCGGCCACTGCCGGTGCGCACTCCAGCAGCTCGGCGTTGCCGGCCATCGCGCCGATCTGCGCCTGGCAGGCGCGTTCGAGGTAATACATGTTGTCCCAGGCATCCGGCACATCAGTGCCGCAGGTGAGCAGGCCATGGTTGCGCAGGATCATGGCGAACTTGTCGCCGAGGTTGGCCTGCAGGCGCGACTGCTCGTCAAGGTCGAGCGCGACGCCTTCGTAGTCGTGGTACGCGAGACGGTTGTGGAAACGCATCGAATGCTGCGAGATGTCGAGCAGACCGCGCTGTTGCGCCGACACCGCCACACCGGCACCGGTGTGGGTGTGCATCACGCACTGCACGTCAGGCCGCGCCTTGTGGATCGCGCTGTGGATCACAAAGCCGGCCGGGTTCATGCCCATACCGGTAGGGTCGTCGATGATGTTGCCGTCGATGTCGACCTTGACCAGGCAGGAGGCGGTCATCTCGTCGAACATCAGGCCGTAGGCGTTGATCAGGAAATGGTGCTCGTCCTTGTCACCAGAGGCCGGCACGCGCGCCGAGATGTGGGTGTAGATCAGGTCGGTCATGCGAAAGTGCGCGACCAGGCGATAGGCGGCGGCGAGTTCGACGCGGGCCTGCCATTCGGCGTCCGAGACGCGGCTCTTGACTGAGTTCATCACTTCTTTCAACTGGGCGCTCATGACTACTCCTCGATTTGCACTGGATTTAATGTCGTTTGATCAATCTGCCACATAGTTTAAAGCCGAACTGGTTTACATTAGCAGCCGGCTTGCCGCGCCCCTTAGAGTGTGCCAAATCTGCCAAGGACTCCGATGAATTTACCCAACCATTTGCCCAACAGCTACCAGCCCTACGACAATGCGACCCAACCATTGATGACCATCCCCGGTTATCGCGAAACGTATGTGCGGGTGCCGAAGAACCAGTTGTTCAAACGGCCGGTGACGCTGACCGAGATCACCGGGCCTACGCGGCTTGCACAAAAACTAAAACCCGGCGACAACAATCTCGCGCACCCCTACCCCGATAAACCACGCGCTGCCGGCCAGTTGATCCGGGTGACCGGCCACGTATTCGATGAAGACGGGCGCCCCGTACGCGGCAGTGTGATCGAGCTATGGCACGCCAATGCCAATGGCCGCTACATGCACCCGATGGATGCGAGCAATCCGAATCCGCTCGACGACAACTTCGTCGGTTCCGGCCGCGTGCTAACGGATGACAACGGCCGCTACGAATTCCTTACCATCAAGCCGGCCGCCTACCCCTACCCCAACCATCCGGAGCGCTGGTGGCGTCCGCCGCACATCCACATGTCGATCTTCGGCGACGGTTTCATGAGCCGGCTGGTGACACAGATGTTTTTCCCCGGCGACCCGTTCAACGATATCGATCTGATCCTGCAATCGGTGCCCGACCCGAAAGGCCGTGCGCGCATGATTTCCCGGCAAGTGCCGATGGAGGTGATGCCAATGCTCAATGTGGTGGGCTATGAACACGATGTCGTGGTGCGCGGCAGCCGGCGGACGCCGTTCGGCGTGTGAGCGTGGCGCAAACATGAGCGAAAAACTGATTCCCAGCCCGAGCGGCACTGTCGGCCCCTTCTTCCCCCCGCATTTCTTCCGGCCGGGCGACAACGATCTCACCATCATCGAACCGGGCGCGCCAGCCGCACAGGGGCAACGCATCCACATCAGCGGCCACGTCTACGAGGCCGGGCGGGTGCCGCGCTGGAACACCATCATCGAGCTCTGGCAGGCCGATGCCGGCGGGCGCTTCGCCCACCCCAAC
>JAYVSR010000199.1:0-3894 GCA_043775155.1 Burkholderiales bacterium
GCGTTCGCAACAGAATCGCTATCGCATGTGGCCGGCGCGCCGGTATCATCGACGCATGGGTGAATTCAACTTTGATGACTATCGCTACGAGCTACGTTCGCTTACCGAAGGCGAAGGCGGCGGCTGGCTCATCACCTGGCCCGAGCTGCCGGGCTGCATGTCCGACGGCGAAACGCCTAGAGAGGCGATTGACAATGGCAAGGACGCATTCGCCGCGTGGTCGTTGGTGCGCACGCTGGATCTGAAGAAGGCAATGCCAGTACCGGTGGCTTGAGTCATGACGTTAACCCGCAACTTCAAACAGACGATTGCGACACGCATTGCGCGCGATCCTGCGTTTGCGCGCGCCCTGCTGGCTGAGGCGCTCACGTTGTTCCTGACCGGTGAGCCGAACGAAGCCCGGATGATCCTGAACTGCTTATTCGGCCCGCATAAATTGGGCTAAGAACCGCTCCCACCAATCGTTTCCGCTATTTTCTCCTCTCAAAGATTGTGGAAAGTACGCTGAGCGTTTGACAAGTGTCAAGCGACACTTTACAGTAGCGCTATGATCATCAGCTTCCGGCACAGGGGATTGGAGAAGTTTTTCCGCACTGGCAGCAAGGCAGGCATTCAGGCGGCCCATGCGGAAAAGTTGCGGCTGATTCTTGGCGTGCTCGACCGCGCGACCAGCGTGGATGACGTAACCGCATTGCATGGGCTGCGCGCACATCAGCTCATCGGCACGGATAAAGACTTCATCTCGGTTTGGGTCAACGGCAACTGGCGCGTCACGTTCAAATTCGCCGGCGAAGGCGTCGAACTCGTCGACTATCGCGACTATTACTGAAGGAAATAATCATGAGCACCATGCACAACCCTCCCCACCCCGGCGAAGTGCTGTGGGAATTGCACCTCAAGGAGACCGGCATTTCGGTTTCCGAAGCTGCGCTGCGGCTCGGCGTATCGCGCCAGGCCATGTCGGCGATTCTCAATGGGCGTGCCGGTATCAGTGCGGATATGGCGTTGCGTCTGGCGGATGCACTTAAGACGAGCGCTGAGATGTGGACCGGGATGCAGTCGGCTTATGACCTTTGCCACGCGAAGCAGAAGAAGCGGCCGAAGGTGAAGACGCTGTTGAAAGCAGCATAAGAACCGCCCTCACCAACGGTTTACACGCGAATCAATCCGTCTGTAAACTGAGCCCTTGAACATCAGTTCACCTATCGGCCATGTCATCCCCCTCGTTACTCGACGCTCGAAAATCCGCCCGTGCCGACAAGCACCGGCAGGACGACGCACTGCGCGCGCTGCACGAGCGGGCGTTGGCGTTGATGTCGGATCAGCTGCACGCCGCACCGGTGATGGCGCGCGCGCAAGCGGCTGTCTCGAAGTGGGAGAGTGCGAAAACGTGTA
The DNA here is from genome assembly GCA_043775155.1 of Burkholderiales bacterium. Lineage (GTDB taxonomy): Bacteria > Pseudomonadota > Gammaproteobacteria > Burkholderiales > JAEUOS01 > CANJDH01. The sequence continues at coordinate 1,396 of JAYVSR010000199.1, forward strand.
GCCCGTTCTACGTTGAAGAATGGCGGCGCATTCTCTCCAACCCGGTTGAAGAACTGCGCCAGCGCGTGCTGCGCGCCGACGCGCCCAACGGCGTCGCGTTGATGCACAACACGCCCTTCGGCTTTTTGCTGCGCGAGCCGGCAGCGGCGTGAACCGCGACCACTTTAAACGCCTGCTCGGCAAAGCCGTCAAGCTCACCAATCGTTTTGTCTAAAGGGCTGACATGGGGCGCTTGATCCAACTCCACATCGAGAAGCTGCCCGAAGGCGTTTACCTCGCGACCAGCGAGGAGGTGCAGGGGCTGGTGGCGCAAGGCCGGACGATTCAGGAAACGATCGAGATTGCGCGCGACGTCGCGAAAAAACTGATCAGCGGAGATGCTCATCCACCAACGGTTTCAGTCGTTTTCGCTTCTGATGGAATGATTAACTAGACAGGCCGCGCCTGCGCCAGCACGCGCAGACGAAAGCGCGGATGCAGTTGCTCAGCCGAGATTACATCGACGCGCTTGCCGAGCAGTTCCTGCAAATTCGTGATCAGCCCACCGACATCGAACAGACTGGTCTGCGGCGTCCAATCGACTAGCAGGTCAAGATCGGATTCCTCGCAGTCGTCACCGAGCGCTGCCGAACCAAACACACGCACGTTTGACGCACCGGCTTTGGCGGCCAGTGCGAGGATTTCAGTGCGTTTGATCTTCAGAAGTTCAGAGGTGCGCATCGAGAAATGGTACGGCGAAACGCCGCGTTCGACAAGGAACCCGCTCCGAGTCGGCTAAGCCTTGTTGACCGGCAACGGATGAATTCTCAACGTGCGCTCCGTGACGCTCACCAGCGCACCGGCCTCCAGCGCCGAATCGCATTTCACCAGCGCCTGCTCGATCACCTGTGCCAGAGCGATCGCCCGCAAGCCCTCACGGCGAATCCGGATGACCGAAGGTACGTTACCGCCTGACGCGGCCACGAGAGAATGGAAGTCTGCGTCGAGCGTGACGATAACGCTGAGAGACTTGATCGCCTCGGCGACGATTGACGAATCGCTGGCTGCGCCCAGACCGATTTCACCGACATGCCGAACGTCCAGTCCGCGGTTACGCAGAATCGCCGCTGCGTCGCGTGCCAGGCCTTGGTCGAGCAACAGCCGCGTCAAGCAGCCTCCAGGTTGACCAGCTCGTCATCTAAGGAGCGCGCGGCGAAGGCAATTGCTTGGGCAATGTCTTCGTCCGCCAACTCGGGAAACTGGCGCTTGAGCTCGGCCCGATCCGGATAAAGCCCAACCGATTCAACCACGCGCCGTACCGTCAGGCGCGTGCCGCGAATGCACGGCTTGCCGTTCACGATGTCGGGGTTGGAGGTGATGCGATCAAAGGGTTGCATGGTGGGCTCCAGTATATTGGCTGAAAGCATTCTAAACGCATCGCAGGAACCGCTGGCCGACAAAGACCCGGCTTCCGCCATAGAAACCACAGAGAATAGGCCTGCGACCTGCTCCCACCAACGCTTTCATCCATTTCCCCTTCTTACGAAAACCGCCCGACGTAAGAAATGGGATTGAGCAGGCAGTTGCGCTCCACCGGCCCGGCGAGATCGAACAGGCGCGGGCTCTTGCGGAATTCGAACAGCCGGTAAAGATGGAAGTGCGCGTCGTTGGCGCGCGAAAACTCGACCTCATTGCGGCTGATGAAGAACGGCGTCTCCTTGCCGAATCAAGTGGTCTTCAACTCAATGAAGCGCTCCTTGCCGGAAGCGCGGAAAGGCAGTCAACATTTTGTAGTAACGTATGTGGTACCATTTAAAAATGACCTATCAAGTCGAGGAACTGCTCAACGAGGACGGCACAAGCCCCTATGCAGACTGGTTCAACGCGCTTGACGCCCAAGCGGCCGCGAAAGTGACGACCGCCAAGGTGCGCATGGTCAGCGGCAATTTCTCAAGCGTCGAATGGTTTCGCGGCATCGGCGAATACAAGATCGACTGGGGCCCGGGCTTGCGCATCTACCTGGCGCGCGATGGCGAAAAGCTCATCGTACTGTTGGGTGGCGGCACCAAGCGCGGGCAACAGCGCGACATCGATCGGGCGATAAAGCTATGGCAGGAATACAAGCAACGCAAAAGCGCCGCGCAAACCGGCAAACGAAAGTAGGTGAATCATGGCACTGACAAGAGACTTCAAAGACACGGTAGTGGCCCGCGTCGAGCGCGACCCGAATTTCGCACGCGCGCTGCTGGGCGAGGCGCTCACCCTGTTCCTCAACAACGAGCCGGACGAAGCCAAGTTGATCCTGCGTGACTTGGTGAACGCCACGGTCGGTTTCGAGCAATTGGCGCAAGAGATCGACAAGTCGAGCAAGAGCGTGCACCGCATGCTGTCGGCTTCCGGCAACCCAACGATGGCGAATCTCTCGGCGATCATCGGCGCGGTAGGCCGGGCACTCAAGGTGCGGATTGAGATGAGGGTGGCGCCGGTATAGGCCAGAGACCTTCCCCCACCAACGGTTTC
>JAYVSR010000200.1:0-6658 GCA_043775155.1 Burkholderiales bacterium
GGAACAACGCCACGACCTCGTCCATCCGGTCGCGGGTGTTGAAGACGATGTGGTCGAGGGAGAGCATGGCGCGTATGGTAGCGGTAAGCGGCGGGCAAGCGAGCGCTGGGACACGACTGGCGGTTGGCAGATCAAAGTGTTTAAAATACAATATTACCCATACCATTTAATATGGGTAAGCAATATGAAAACTACCGTTGATATTTCTGACGTTCTGTTCGAACGTGCGCGAAACGCCGCTAAAGAGCAGGGCACCACCCTGCGCGCCTTGATCGAGGCGGGGCTTACCAAGGTGTTGGCTTCTTCTGAGGCTGCGCCCAAGCGTAGAAAAATGCGCGATTTGAGCTTTGGCGGGCCACCAAATTCGATCGATATTCCAGTCGAGCAGTTGCGCAGCAATCGAGACTTTGTCGTCGTCGATGGCGAGTTGGTGAAGGTCTCCACATGATCGCCTTGGACACCAACCTGCTGGTGTATGCGCATCGTATCGAGATGACACACCATCAGCGTGCGCATGCTGTCATCGAGCAATTGTTTGACGGAAATATGCCTTGGGCGATTCCAGTGGCTTGCGTTCACGAGTTTGTTGCAGTCGTCACGCGCTTGCCCAAGCCCAGTAGCGCCAAACGTGCCTTGGAGCAAATCAAAGAATGGCTAAGTTGTCCGGTTGCTCAAGTGCTACACAGCACGAGTGCGCATCTCCAGGTGTTTGAAAAAGTGCTGGTGGAAGGGCAGGCTACGGGTGGGCAAATTCACGATGCGCGGATTGTGGCTATCTGCGTTGAAAACGGCGCGCGCGAACTGTGGACGGCAGACCGGGACTTCGCCCGGTTTGGCATGCTGCCTACGCGCAATCCGTTGATTGCAGATCGAGCAACCTGAATCGCCTTGTTCAAATTTACGTAACCACTTCTGCCCCTTTAGGCTCATACCACGTTGGACAAGGCTATTGGTTGCAAATACCCAAGTTGGGTATTAAAATGCCCAATATGGGTATTTCAACTAAACGTAAAGTAGCCACCAAGCGAACCACGGTCAAAGCGCCTCGCGCGGCAGTGCGCAAGCCGCCAGGTCTGGCGGACGCGCTGTTTACCGGCACGCAGCAGCGTGTGCTCGGACTTCTGTTCGGCCAGTCAGACCGCAGCTTTTTCGCCACCGAAATCATCGGGCTTGCGCAAGCTGGATCTGGCGCTGTGCAACGTGAACTGGCGCGCCTATCCGACAGCGGCCTCGTGAATGTGACTCGCGTCGGCAACCAAAAACATTACCAGGCCAACGACGCCGCCCCGATATTCGCCGAATTGCGTGGGCTGATCAGCAAGACCACCGGGCTGGCCGATCCGCTGCGCGACGCCTTGAAGCCGTTGGCCGCGCGGATTGCGCTCGCGTTTGTTTACGGCTCAGTGGCAAAAGGCGGCGACACTGCGGCCAGTGACATCGACGTGATGATCGTCGCAGACGAGTTGATGCTCGAAGAATTGTTCGCAGTGCTCGCGCCTGCCGAGAGCCGTCTCGGCCGAAAAATCAATCCCACGCTTTACACGCCAGCAGAATTTCGCCGCCGCCGAACTGCCGGCAACGCTTTTCTCAACAAGGTGTTGAGCGGCGAAAAAATTCTTCTCATTGGTGGCTACGATGCCATTCGTTTAACCCAACTCAGATAAATCATGACCCAAATAAACGGCGCCGAAGCCCTCGTGTGCATGCTGCAACACTTCAAGGTCAAACACGTCTTCGGTCTGTGTGGCGACACCAGTTTGCCGCTGTATGACGCGCTGGCCCGACTCGATCATGGCATCACCCATGTACTGACACGCGACGAACGCAGCGCAGCGTATATGGCGGACGGCTATGCGCGCATCAGCGGCAAACCAGGCGTGTGCGAAGGGCCGTCGGGCGGCGGTGCGACCTACATCTTGCCGGGGGTGGTGGAGGCGAACGAGTCGTCGATTCCGGTGCTGGCGATCACCACCGACATCGCGACGACATCGCGCGGGCGCTACACACTGACCGAACTCGATCAGCAAAACCTGTTTCGCCCGCTGACCAAGTGGGCGGGGGTAGCGAACAGTGCCGCCGACATCCCGCGCTTGATGCGCACCGCGTTCACGGCGATGTGTACCGGGCGCACCGGGGCGGCGCATTTGTCGCTGCCGTTTGACGCGCAGAAGGGCCCGGTCGAGGCGGATGAGATTTGGGGCGATACCGAACTGGCGACATTTCCCGTGCGGCGCTCGGGCGCTGATCCGCACGATGTTGAGCGGGCAGTGGCGCTGTTGACCTCATCGGCGAACAAGTTGTTTGTGGTCGGTGGCGGTGTGGTGTTGTCAGGCGCTGAGCACGAGTTGACCGAACTCGCTGAGGCGCTCAAAGCCGGCGTCGCCACCACGATTAGCGGGCAGGGCAGCGTGCCAGAGACGCATCCGCTCTGCGCCGGCGTGGTCGGCAGCAATGGCGGCACGCCGTGGACGCGGGCGATTGTCGAGATGGCTGACCTCGTGGTGTTCGTCGGTTGCCGGGCCGGCAGTGTGACCACCGAGCGGCGGCGCTTTCCTGCACCGGGTCGCGCCAAGGTGTTGCACATCGACATCGACCCGGCGGTGATCGGCGCGAGCTACCCGACTGATTTGGGCTTGGTGGGCGATTGTCGCGTGGTGCTGCGGCAGTTGATCAACGCGCTGAGCGCGCAGACCACGTTCGAGCTGCCTGCCGATCTGCCTGCACACCTCAATGAAAGCGTGATCGCGCAAGCGAAGGCGGACAAACGCGCGGCGTTTCTGGCGCTGGCGCAGAGCGACGCCACGCCGATCTTGCCCGAGCGCGTGGTGCATGACCTGCAAGCGGTGTTGCCCGATGACGCGATTGTTGTCGCCGACCCTGGCACGCCCTGTCCTTACTTCTCGGCTTACTACGAGATTCGCCGCAGCGGCCGGCGGTTTTTTTCCAACCGCGCGCATGGCGCTTTGGGCTACAGCATGGCGGCCGCGCTCGGCGCGTGGTTCGCCGAGCCTTCCGCCAAGGTGGTGTCGGTGATGGGCGACGGCAGCTTCGGCTTCACCGTCGGCGAGCTGGAAACCATCGTGCGCGTAAAAGCGCCGATCACCATGGTGGTGATTTCAAACTCGGTGTACGGCTGGATCAAAGCGGGGCAAAAGACCGGGTTCGATGCGCGCTACTTCTCGGTCGATTTCAATCGCACCGATCATGCAGCGGTCGCCGCAGCCTATGGCGTGAAAAGCTGGCGCGTCGAAGACCCGCGCCAGTTGCGAAGCGTGTTCAAGCAGGCGGTGGAATACGGCGGGCCGACGCTGGTGGATGTGATTTGTCAGCCCTTGCAGGACGCGAACGCGCCGGTGAGTGAGTGGGTGGCTTGAGCCGCCAGGCGCCGGTGCGCGGGGCGCCGCTCGGCGACCCTGCATCCGGGGCGCCGCTCGGCGTTCTGATGCTCGACACGCGATTCCCGCGCCCGGTTGGTGACATCGGCAACCCGGCGAGTTTTGCGCACCCCGTGGGTTACAAGATTGTGCGCGGCGCTTCGCCCGAGCAGGTAGTGCGCGAGGGTGCGGCGGGGTTGTTGCAGCCGTTCATCAATGCGGCACGCGAATTGGTGGACGAGGGCTGCACTGCGATCACCACCAGTTGCGGATTTCTCGTGCTGTTTCAACAGCAACTTGCCGCTGCGCTGCCAGTGCCGGTGATGACATCGAGCCTGTTGCAAATTGCGGCTATCGAAAAACATCTCACGCCGGGCAAACGCGTTGGCGTCCTCACGATTGATGCAAACAGCCTCACCCGCGATCACCTCGTGGCCGCTGGTGCGCGCGTCGATACGCCAGTTGAAGGCACCGAGAGCGGCGTCGAATTCACTCGCGGCATCCTCGGCAATGAACTGACGCTCGACATGGAGCGTGCGCAGCAGGATGTAGTCGACGCAGCGCTACGGCTGACTGCGCGCCACCCCGAAGTCGCCGCGTTGGTGCTCGAATGCACCAACATGCCGCCGTATGCGGATGCGGTGCGGCGCGCGACCGGGCTGCCGGTCTACGATGTGTTGACAGCGATTGAGAATTGGCGTGGCCCGCTCGCGGGCGCGACAAATTCCGTCACCGCAGTTGAGTCAGTCAAGCGAGCGTGAATTGTTCGCGCACGGTGTACACGGTGTTGCCCTCCGGGCTCAAACTGCGCTCTTCCCAAACCACGGTGTCGTCGCGTGCGATGCACAGCACCGTCGACGCGCGGGTGCCGTAGACCGGGGAGACGATCATGGCAGGCGAGAGAGTCCGTTCACGCTCGATTGGCACGCCAGTCTGCGGCAGCGCGTCGTCTGGCGTGATGTGGGTGCTGCTCAAGGCTTGAAACAACAAAGGTAGCAGGCCGGAAACCCTTGACTGGAGCGGTTCTACGGCATTCATCTGGTCAAGAGCCGCTCCCAGAGCCTGTTTCAGGGCAGTGGTCTTGGGCCACGGTGTATCGAGCAGCGCGTTCGACAGCCCGTAGATGCCGGGCGCGAGTGCGGTCGCCGCTGCGCCGCGATTGCCGGTATACCAAAGCTGATCGCGGGTTCCAGCCAATAGGTTGAAGCCGTTGTATTGCGCCGAGTCGGCCGCGATGCGTCGCAGGTACGTCGCTGGTTCGTTTGACGCGGCCTCATCTGCGCCGTTGAGAAAATCGGCCACCAGCGCGCCGCGTGAAGGTGCCGCTGCTTGCGCGGGCCGCATTTTCGCGGCGTCGCCGGCGTCGCGAACGTTGGTCAGCGCGCAAAACCGACCGTTGCGCGTGACGCCCATCCAGGTGCCGCCAGATTGCAGATCGCGTCCGGCAAACAATTGCGGATCGCGCGGGCCGTGCGGTGCTTGCGGCGGATCGTCCCACCAAGCGGCGGGCGCAGTTGGACGGGCATGAAATTCGTCGCGATTGGCGGCGACGATCAACGGAAAGTCGAGATGCGACCTCCAGGCGAGTGCGATCAGGCACATGCGATGACGCTTTTCACGCGCGGCCTTAGGCCAGCGGGTCGTGGAAAATTTCGCTCTTGCGAGCCGAGCCGCCCAGATGAAACTGCTCAATGCCGAAGCGCGCGACGCAGTCGGCGAGCGTCGCCTCGAACAGCAGACGCTGATGTACGCCTTCGTAAATTTCCATCCAGGTGTGATCGTCGGCGGTTTTCTTTTTCAACCGACCGCGCACGCCGCTGAGCCGATAGACGTCCGACTGCATCGCAATCACTACCGGGATGTAGTCGGCGTAGCGTTCGGCCGGCACCTTGTAGTAGACGTAGTAGTCGGTGATCGCGCTCATAGCGGCTCGGGAATCGCGTAGGGCAGGGTCGCGAAGCGCAGCAGCGGGCCAGTGGCGCTGCCCAGACGGATTTCGCCTTCCGCTTGCGATTGCATTTGAACAACGGCGAGGACGGCGCTGCCCGGCATACCTGACGTATCTGCCGGGGCCGCCAGCGCGATCACGCCGCACTCCTGACCGTCAACTGCCGAGCCAAACAAAGGGTCGCCGGCTTTGGCCGGTGCGTCAACGTCGGCGCGATACATGCGCCGCTTGACCGCGCCGCGATAGTGCGCGCGCGCGACGATCTCTTGTCCGGGGTAGCAACCTTTTTTGAAATTGATGCCGCCGATGGCGTCGAAGTTGATCATTTGCGGCACGAAGGCCTCTTGCGTCGCCGGCGTGACCCAGGCTTCGCCGGCTTCGATCATCAGGCGCGTCCAGCCGGATGCGTCGCCGGCGGGCAGGGCGGTGGTGGTGACGAATGCTGGGGCGTCGGCTTGCGGGACGAAGGCCAGCGTTCTGCTGGTGCTTCCGCCCACTGCCTCGATTGCGGGCAGCGCCAGTTGCCACGCGCTGCCGTGTGCCGCTACCGAGAGCGCCGGTGCCGCAGCGAGCATGGGCGCGGTCACTGTCGCTGTGGCGTCTTCAACGTCGCGCGCAACTCCAAAACACGCAAACGCCTCCGACACATCCTCAATCACCACCTTGGCGCGCAGCACAAACATGCGCAAACGCTTGGTGAGAGCCGGTGCCAGAGCTTTATCGGTCGCTAGAAAAAATCCGTCAGCGCCATCGCGCCAGACCAAAAAACTCGCGAGCATGCGGCCTTTGGCAGTGCAGTAGCCGTTCCACTGTGCGTCCCCTGCGTCCAAATGCAGGAGATCGTTGGTCAACTGGCCATGCAAAAAGGTGGCGGCGTCAGCGCCGTTGGCATGGATCAAACCCCATGCAGGCAGGGGGGCAATGAATGTTTTCGTCATAGGTCCTCGATCCAATTTATTATAGCGGCTCACCACGTTGACCGCTCCGGCAAGGCCTCATGTTTCGCGTTCTGTTTTCGCTCGTTAAGGGACTGATTTTTCTGCCATTTTTGAGCGTGCTGGCGGTCGCGGGGGGGCTTTGGTGGTATGCCGATCAGCCGCTGAAATTGGGCGCTGATCGCGTCGATTTGACGATCGTGCGGGGCAGCTCGATGCGCTCGGCGGCACGCCAGGCGGCGCAGGTGATGCCGGTGCAGCCCGATGTGCTGGCGGTACTGGCGCGCATATCGGGGCGCGATACGCAAATCAAAGCCGGCAGCTATGCGATCGAGAGCGGCATCACGCCGTTGGCGTTGATCGACAAGCTGACGCGTGGCGACGTGACGATGCAGGAGTTG
>JAYVSR010000201.1:0-22044 GCA_043775155.1 Burkholderiales bacterium
GTCGCGAACTGCCCGGTCGCAGAGTCGAACGGGAAGAGTCGATTCAGGCGGGCGGCGACCTCGGCGGGCGGGGTGATGACAAACCGGTCATCAAACGCCGCCAGTTCGACCTTCGCCGCCGGCTTCCATCCCTTCTTGCGATGCTCCGCCACGACATTAGTGAAAATCCCGCCGCGCACATACCATTTGGCGGTGAGGCGGGCGAAGCGCGGGGCAATCGCTTTCACAATGTCATCCAAAATTTCATTGGTGACGCGTTCGTGAAACGCGCCTTCGTTGCGAAAACTCCAGGCGTAGAGTTTGAGGCTTTTCAACTCGACGCACTTTTTGTCCGGCACGTAATCCAGAAACAAGGTGGCGAAATCGGGCTGGCCGGTGAGCGGGCACAGGCAGGTGAATTCGGGAATCTGGATCTGGATCTGAAAGTCGCGCTGCGGCGCGGGATTGGGGAATACGTCGAGCTGCTTGCCGGGCGGTGTAGTGGCTTTTGCAGGGGGTCTGGTGGCGATTTTGATGGTCATGGCGAAGAGTGCTTTCGAAGCGCTTGTCAAGAGCGAGAATGAGGTGAAAATGAGGTGAAAATGCGGCAAAAATGAGGAACCGGGGTGGTATTATAAGAGCCGATTTCACACGCCCGAGACGGTATTTACCGCCGCCGGGCGTTTTCACTATTCCGGATCAAAAGTGCGTCTTTCTTCAATCAAATTAGCCGGGTTCAAATCGTTTGTCGACCCCACCGGCCTCAGCGTGCCGGGCCAGTTGGTCGGCATCGTCGGCCCGAACGGTTGCGGTAAATCCAACATCATCGACGCCGTGCGCTGGGTGCTGGGCGAGTCAAAAGCGTCGGCCCTGCGTGGCGAGTCGATGCAAGACGTGATCTTCAATGGTTCGGTGCAGCGCAAACCGGTGGCGCGCGCCAGCGTTGAGCTCACGTTCGACAACACGGCAGGCAAGGCCGCGACGAACACGCAGTGGAGCCAGTACGCCGAGATTGCGGTCAAGCGTGTGCTGACGCGTCAGGGCGATTCGTCTTACTACATCAACAACCAGCAGGTGCGGCGTCGCGATATTCAGGATATTTTCCTTGGCACCGGCCTGGGACCACGCGCTTACGCGATCATCGAGCAGGGCATGATTTCGCGGGTGATCGAGGCGAAGCCCGAAGACCTGCGGATTTTTCTCGAAGAAGCAGCCGGCATTTCGAAATACAAAGAGCGGCGCAAGGAGACTGAGAGCCGCTTGTCGAGTGCGCGTGAGAACCTGACCCGGGTCGAAGATATTTTGCGTGAGCTTGACATCAACCTGGTCAAGCTCGAAACCCAGGCGGTGGTGGCGCAGCAGTTCCGCGACCTTAACGCCGAGCAGACCGAGAAGCAGCACACGCTGTGGATGTTGAAGCGCAACGAGGCGGCGGCTGAGCAAGAGAAGCACGCGCGCGAGATCGAGCGTGTCACCAATGAGCTGGAGTCGGAGACCGCGTCGCTGCGTAGTTTTGAAGCGCAGGTTGAGGCGATGCGCGCTGCGCATTACGCAGCGGGTGATCGCCTGAACTCGTCGCAAGGCGAGCTCTATGAGGCGAGCGCCGACGTGGCGCGGCTCGAATCCGAGATCAAGTCAATTGTCGATGCGCGGGCGCGTTTGTCGAACCAGTTGACGCAACTGGCCGCGCAAGAGTCAGCCTGGAAGCAGCAAGCTGAGCAGAATGCGACTGACACCAGCCATTGGCAGGGCGAGTCGGAAAGCGCCGCATTGCAGGTTGAAGAGACGGCTGAAATTTCGGAGACACGGGCGGCCAGCTTGCCCGATGTGGAAGCCGCCGCGCGCAGCGCCCAAAGCAAGCTCAACGAAGCGCGCGCTGGTGTGTCGCAAGCCGAGCGCCAGTTGCAAGTCGAAGGCGTGCATCAAGGCAACGCTCAGCGCGCGCTCGAAACCTTGGGCCAGCGCAAAGAGCGCCTGGTGCAAGAGCAAAAGAGTTTGAACCGCCCGGACGAAGAATCGATCCACCGCAAACGCGAAGAGCGGGCGCGGCGCGAAGACGAATTGCACCAGCGTGAAGGTGCGCTGGCTGCGCTTGACACCGCGCTGCCGGCTACCAATGCCGAGCGCGATAGCGCCGCCGCCACGCTACAAGCGCAGACGCGTGAATCGCACGAGATGGAAGCGAAGATCAACGCGCTGAAAAATTTGCAGGAGCAGGTGCAAAAAAGCGGCAAGCTGCAACCTTGGCTGGAGAAGCACGAGTTGGCCAGCCTGCCGCGTCTGTGGCAGCGTCTGCATGTCGAGCCGGGCTGGGAGACCGCGTTGGAGTCGGTGCTGCGTGAGCGCCTCGCGTCACTTGAGATTCGCAATCTCGATTGGGTCAAGGCATTTTTTAACGACGCGCCGCCGGCCAAACTGGCGTTCGTCACCCTCGCGACGGTCGAAGACGTCAAGCCCGCCACGCCGGGCCTGACGCCGTTGATCGCGCATGTGCGGATTGACGACGCGAATTTGCGTGGCCTGTTTTCAGAGTGGCTCGGCGGGCGCTATGCCTGTGCCAGCGCCGAAGAGGCGTTTGCCAAACGCGCGACATTGCCCCCGCGCGGCGTGTTTGTGACGCAAGCCGGTCATATGGTGGGTCGGCAGACAGTGACCTTTTACGCAGCTGACACCGAGCAGGCCGGGTTGCTGGCGCGGCAAAACGAAATTGAAAATTTGGGCAAGTCGCTCAAAGCCAAGCATTTGCATCTGGACGAAGCGCGGGCCCAATCGGCGCGTGCCGAAGCTGCGTTGACGCGCTTGAATCTCCAGTTGAACGAAACGCGCCCGGCGACGCAAGTCGCGCGGCAGCGCTTGCATGAGTTGCAACTCGATGTGGTGAAAGATGAAGAGCAACTCGCGCGCTTTAACGAGACCGCCGGGCGGATCGAGTCGCAACTCGCCGAGATCACCGCGCACGAAGAAGAAGAGCGCACGCGTCTGCTCGAAGCCGAAGCGAATTTTTCGCAGCTCGATGAGTCGGTCGCCAATTTGCAACAACAGCTTGAGGACACCCGCGTCGCCGCCGAGACCGCCGAGGCGCGTCTGAACACTGAGCGTGAGGCCGTGCGTCAGGCCGAGCGCCAGGCACAAGAGGCCGAGTTCCACGCGCGTCAGGCGCGTGCCAAGATCGAAGAACTCGCTGCCAACGCGCGCAACATCGCCGGGCAGATCGAACGCGTCGTGAGTGAGGCGCAAAACGTCCGCACCGAACTCGACAGCCTGCACGACGAAGTCGTGACCAATGGCCTGCAAGGCGCGCTCGATCGGCGTCTCGAGCGTGAGCAAAACCTCGCGCGCATCCGCACCGAGTTGGATGGCCTGACCTCGCAACTGCGCGGCATGGACGAAGAGCGCCTGCGCTCCGAGCAAAAGCTCGACCCGCTGCGCAACAAGATGGGTGACCTGCGTCTCAAAGAGCAGGCCGCGCGCCTGGCGCAAGAGCAATTCGCCCAGCAGTTGGAAGAAGCCAAAGCCGACGAGTTGTTCTTGCAATCCAAGCTCGAAGGCGCGCGCGCCGCGACATTGGGTGCCGACATCGCGCGTCTTGCGTTGGAGATCGACGCCCTCGGCGCAGTCAACCTGGCCGCGCTTGACGAACTCACCTCAGCGCGCGAGCGCAAAGGCTTCCTCGACTCGCAATCGGCCGACTTGAACGAGGCCGTGACCACGCTCGAAGAAGCGATCCGCAAGATCGATCATGAAACCCGTGATCTGCTGAAGGCTACTTTCGACGCGGTCAACGGCCATTTCAGCGAGCTGTTCCCGGCGCTGTTCGGTGGCGGTGAAGCCAAACTGATCATGACCGGCGAAGAGATTCTCGACGCCGGCGTGCAGGTGATGGCGCACCCGCCGGGCAAGAAGAACTCGTCGATTCATTTGCTGTCAGGCGGCGAAAAAGCGCTCACCGCGATCTCGCTGGTGTTCGCCATGTTCAAGCTCAACCCGGCACCGTTTTGCCTGCTCGATGAGGTCGATGCGCCGCTCGATGATCCGAACACCGAACGCTTCTGCCGCCTGGTGAAGAAAATGTCGGAAGAAACCCAATTCGTCTTCATCAGCCACAACAAGATCACGATGGAAATGGCGCAGCAACTGGTCGGCGTGACGCAGCAAGAGCTTGGCGTGTCGCGGATCGTGGCGGTCGACATGGACGAGGCGGTGCGCTTGAAGGAAGCGGCCTGACACAGCGGTAACGATGGCGACAGTTAACCTAAGAATGGCTCCCACCAACGATTTCCGGATTTCATCCAAATTATGAGTGAACTTCAGATCGGCCTCTTGGGCCTCGGCATTGTGGTGGTGATCGGCGTGCTGATCTTCAATAAACTGCAAGAGAGCAGGGCGCGCCGGGCGGCGGAGAAACAGTTTGGCCGCAAGCACGACGATGTGTTGCTTGAGCCGCAGGACAAAAAAGAAGCCACGCCGGTGAAGGTGAAAGTCGTAGCCAGTGCGGCCGCGCCGAGCGATGACTTCAATGCGTTCGAGGCGGCGCCTACGGCAGCGGCGGAACGAGTCGAGCCGCGCTGGGATGCGGCAGCCGATGTGTTTCCCGGTGAGGCGATGCCGGTTGCGCCGGTGGACGATGGTTTCCCCGCCGTCTTCACCACCCTGTTTGCGCCCGCTGCGCTCGACCTGCGGATTGATTTCATCGTTGAGATCAGCGTCGAAGAGCCGCTACTGGGCTCGCACGTCAAGCTTGAAGTAGAGAAACTCGCGCAAACCAAGAACATTGATGGTGATGGCTACAACGAATCAGCTCGCGGGTGGGAGTCGCTCAATCGCGACGCGGTGTATGAGCGCGTGCGCGTCGGCATTCAACTCTCTGATCGCGGTGGTCCGCTGAAGAGTGAGGAACTGGAGGCGTTTCAGAGCGGCGTCGCGGCGATGGCGCAACACTTGGATGCGCGCATCACCTGGCCGGTCGAGCAAAACCCGCTGACGCGTGCGGCCGAGCTCGACGGGTTTTGCGCCGGGGTCGATGTTCTGATCGGAGTGAACGTGGTGGCGGCAGCGCCGTTTGCTGAAACCAAGTTGCGCGGGCTCGCCGAAGCGAATGGCTTCACGCGCGAAGACGACGGTGTGTTCCGCCGCCGTGATCCGGTGGAAGAAGGCGGCGGTGAGGTGTTGAGTTTGAAAGGCGTTGCGGTGGCCGGCGGACTCAAGGCCGTGTCGCTGGCGCTCGACGTGCCGTGCGTCGCGCGCGAGACTGCGCCGTTCACGCTGATGACCACCTGCGCCAAGCGCCTCGCTAAGGGGCTCGACGGCAAGCTGGTGGACGACAACGGCAAGCCGCTCGATGAAGCCGCGCTCACGGCGATCCAGACCAGTCTCGCGACGATCTATACGCGAATGGATACGGCGGGCATGTCGGCTGGCGGCGCGTTGGCGCGGCGTGTGTTTCGCTAAAGCGTGTTGTTGGTTCAGCCGGGTTTTATCGACGTGAAGAGCGCGAAGTATGAGCGTGAAGTGAGGAACGCCGCGTGATCGACGCCGCTGCACGCGCCGCGTTGCTGCGCGCCGAGATCGCGCGCCACAACCATGCTTACTACGTGCTGGACGCGCCCTCGGTGCCGGACGCCGAGTACGACCGCTTGTTCCGCGAGTTGCAGACGATTGAAACGGCGCACCCCGAGCTGCTGACGGCGGACTCACCGACTCAGCGCGTCGGTGGCGCGCCGCTCGGGCAGTTTGCGCAAATCACGCATCGCACGCCGATGCTGTCGCTGAACAACGCGTTTGCGGATGAAGAGGTTGCGGCGTTTGACAAGCGCGTGCGTGACGCGCTGGCGAGTAGCGCGGTCAAGGGTGACGCCGTAACCAGTGACTCCGAGATTGAATACGCCGCCGAACTCAAGTTCGACGGCTTGGCGATGAGCATCACCTATGAGCGCGGCGTATTGGTGCAAGCGGCGACGCGCGGCGATGGTGAGCGCGGCGAAGACGTAACAGCCAACGTGAAAACGATTCGCGTGATTCCGCTCAAGCTCGCCACTGACAACCCACCGGCATTGCTCGAAGTGCGCGGCGAAGTGCTGCTGTTCAAGGCCGACTTTGCGCAGATGAATCGGCGCCAGCGCGAGGCAGGTGAAAAAGAATTCGTCAATCCGCGCAACGCAGCGGCGGGTGCGTTGCGCCAGCTCGATTCGCGCATCACTGCCCGGCGACCGTTGAAGTTCTTCGCCTACGGCCTTGGTGTCTGTCGCCGAGAAAACGGCGAAGAATGGCTTCCACCAACGGTTTCAGGTCATTCGCAATTACTCAATTGGTACGCAACGCTGGGCCTGCCGGTGTGCGACGAACGTGCCGTGGTGCGCGGCCCACAGGGCTTGCTCGATTTTTATCAACGCATTGGCGCAGCGCGCAGCACGCTGCCTTACGACATCGACGGCGTGGTTTACAAGGTGGCCGATTTTGCCGCGCAGAAGACGCTGGGCTTTGTGTCGCGGGCGCCGCGCTTCGCCATCGCGCACAAGTTTCCCGCGCAAGAAGAGTTGACTGAGGTGCTCGACATTGAAGTGCAGGTCGGGCGCACCGGCGCGATCACGCCGGTGGCCCGCCTCAAACCGGTGTTCGTCGGCGGCGTCACCGTCACCAATGCGACGCTGCACAACGAAGACGAAGTACGGCGCAAGGATGTCTGGCGCGGCGACACGGTGATCGTGCGGCGCGCGGGTGATGTGATCCCCGAAGTGGTGATGGTGTCGCACCCCGGGCCGCGCGGCGTGGCAAACTATTTCCACATGCCCACGCATTGCCCGGTCTGCGGCTCGGACGTGGTGCGCGAAGAGGGCGAGTCAGCCGCGCGCTGCACCGGCGGTTTGTTCTGCGCGGCGCAGCGCAAACAGGCGTTGCTGCATTTTGCCCAGCGCCGCGCGCTCGACATCGAAGGCCTCGGTGACAAGCTGGCCGATCAACTGGTCGATGCCGATGTGGTGAAAACACCGGCCGATCTTTTTAAACTCGGCGTCACCCATCTCGCCGCGCTGGAGCGGATGGCGGAGAAATCTGCGCAAAACGTAGTCGAGGCAATCGAGCATTCGAAGCGGACCACGTTGGCCCGCTTTCTGTTCGGCCTCGGGATTCGTCATGTCGGTGAGTCAACCGCGAAAGATTTGGCGCGCGCGTTCGGCAAGCTCGATGCGATCCTCGCAGCCGACGAAGAAAAATTACTGCAGGTACCCGATGTCGGCCCGATTGTGGCGGCGTCCATCGTGCGGTTTTTTGCGCAACCGCATAATGTTGAAGTGGTCGAGCAGTTGCGTGCGGCCGGGGTGTGTTGGCAAGAGGGCGAGCCGCAGGCCAACGTCGCCAGCGCCTTGGCAGGCAAGACCTTCGTGCTCACCGGCACCATGCCAAGTTTGAGTCGCGAGGAAGCGAAAGAAATGATCGAAGCCCGGGGCGCGAAAGTCGCCGGCTCGGTATCAAAGAAAACTCATTACGTCGTCGCTGGCGCCGAGGCCGGCAGCAAGCTTTTGAAAGCGCAACAACTCGGCCTCACGATCCTCGACGAAGCCGGGCTGAAACAACTGCTCGAACAATCCTGAAACATTTTGCCTAGCACTGAAGAGAAATGATCCAGCATGAAAAAACTCCGTAAAGCGATCTTCCCCGTAGCCGGTCTCGGCTCGCGCTTTTTGCCCGCCACCAAGGCGACGCCGAAAGAAATGTTGCCCATCGTCGATAAGCCGTTGATCCAGTTCGCGGTCGAAGAAGCCGTCGCGGCCGGCCTCACCGAGATGATTTTTGTGACTGGCCGCACCAAGCGCATCATCGAAGACCACTTCGACAAGGCCTATGAATTGGAGACCGAGCTCGCCGCCAAGAACAAGGATGACTTGCTGCGCATCTTGCGCAGTGTCGTGCCGAAGCATGTCACGTGCGTCTACATCCGCCAGGCCGAGCCGCTTGGCCTGGGCCACGCAGTGCTGTGTGCCAAGGGCATGATTGATGATGAACCTTGCGCAGTGATTTTGGCAGATGACTTGATTGATCATCAGCCTGGCGCACTGTCGCAGATGGTCGAAGTGTTCAACGCGCGCGGCGGCAGTGTGTTGGGGGTTGAAGATGTCCCGAAGGCGAGCACGCGTTCTTACGGCGTGGTGAGCGGCACTGAGGTCGATTCACGCACCGAGAAAGTCTCGGCGATCATCGAGAAGCCGGCGCCAGAGGTGGCACCGCTGCGGATGACGCCGCAAGGCGAGGTGGCGCTGGCGGTGGTGGGGCGCTACATTCTCACGCCTAAAATTTTTGAATTGCTGGAGCAGGTCAAGCCCGGTGCCGGTGGCGAGATTCAATTGACTGACGGCATCAGCGCGCTGCTGCAACACGAGGCGGTGTTCGCGCATCGCTTTGCTGGTACGCGTTATGACTGTGGCTCCAAACTGGGCTATCTGAAAGCCACCGTAGACTTTGCGCGCCGCCATCCGGAAGTGGCGGCTGGTTTCGAGGCCTACTTGAAATCGCTCAATGTTTGAGTTGACTGAGGATTGACAAATTGATCGATATTGCACATGCCAACGCTCTCCTCGCCGAAGCTGATTGCATCGTTGACGCTGCGGCCTGCCGCGCTGCCGTCGAGCGGCTGGCGCGCGACATCAAGGCCGAGGTCGGTGCCGAGGTCGGCGCGGAGGCACCCGCAGTAGTACCACTGGTGCTGGCCGTGATGGGAGGCGCGACCGTGTTCGCCGGGCAATTGCTGCCGCTGCTCGATTTCCCGCTCGACTTCGATTACATCCACGTCTCGCGCTATGGCGGCCAGACCACTGGCGGTCATCTGGCCTGGAAGGTCGAGCCGAAAGAAACCGTCAAGGGCCGCACGGTGATCGTGCTCGATGACATTCTCGATGAGGGTGAGACCATGCACGCGATTCGCGAGCGGATTTTGGAATTGGGTGCGAAGCGGTTTGTTGCGGCAGTGTTTTGCGAAAAAGACCTCGGGCGCGCCAAGCCGATCCGCGCCGATTTCACCGGCGTGATGGTGCCGAACCGCTATGTGTTCGGCTATGGGATGGATGTCAAGGGTCTGTGGCGCAATTTACCGGCAGTGTATGCAGTGAAAGGGATGTGATGATTGCGATCATCGGCGGCAGCGGCCTGACCAATCTATCTACCCTCAGCGTGAAGCGGCGCGAGGTGATGCGCACGCCTTACGGCGAGCCTTCCGGTGCGTTGACGTTTGGCGCGCTCGCCGGCCACGACGTCGTGTTCCTCGCGCGCCACGGCTATGGCCACACCATTCCGCCGCACGAGATCAACTACCGCGCCAATCTGTGGGCATTGAAAGAAGCGGGTGTGAAAAATATCATCGCGGTCGCCTCAGTCGGCGGCATCCGCGATTACTTCGGCCCCGGCACGCTGGTCGTGCCGAATCAAATCATCGACTACACCTATGGCCGCCGCCACACTTATTTTGAAGGGCCGGACGCGTCGGTCACGCATATCGACTTCACCTGGCCCTACTCAAACACCCTGCGCGCGAAGCTGCTCGCGGCCGCCAAGCGGTCAAACGAAACCGTGCATGACGGCGGTGTCTACGGCGTGTCACAAGGCCCGCGTTTGGAGAGCGTTGCCGAGATCGCGCGGCTGGAGCGTGATGGCTGTGATTTGGTCGGCATGACCGGCATGCCAGAAGCCGCGCTGGCGCGCGAGCTGGGCCTCGATTACGCCTGTCTCGCAGTCGTCGTCAATCATGCGGCAGGCAAGGGCGACAGCGCCGAAGCGATCTCGGTCGAACATCTTGGTGTGGTGATGGGGCAGGCGATGCAGCGGGTGCAGCGGATTCTTGAAGAGAGCATCAAGCCGTGAAGCGCCGCAAACAATGATCGACCGCAAACAATAAGCACCGGCAAGCCATGATCAAACCAATTCTCAAAATGGGCGAAGCGAGTTTGCTGGAGCCATCGAAAAAAGTAACGCGCTTCGATACGCCCGAACTGCACGCGCTGCTCGCCGACTTGCGCGACACGATGCAAGCCGCAAACGGCGCCGGCATTGCCGCGCCGCAGATTGGCGTCAATTTGCAAGTGGTGATTTTTGGTTCGGACGAAATCAATCAGCGTTACCCCGATGCGCCGTTGATCCCCAAGACCGTGCTGATTAACCCGGTCATCACCGCGCTCACTGAAGAAACCGAAGACGGTTGGGAAGGCTGCCTCTCAGTGCCAGGCATGCGCGGCGTCGTGCCGCGCGTCACGCGCATCCGCTACACCGGCGTGGATGAACAAGGCCGCGCCATCGAACGCGAAGCGGAAGGCTTTCATGCGCGCGTGGTGCAGCATGAATGCGATCACCTCTGGGGTGTGCTCTACCCGATGCGCGTCAAGGACATGAGCCGCTTCGGGTTTACCAGCGTGCTGTTTCCGGATCTGGATGACGGGGATGATTGAGGGGCGTTGAGCCGCCCCGTGCCGCGACGACGCGGTAACGGTTATTGCTGTGGAGCGAACGTTCAAGCCGCCCCCCCGGCCGGAGAAGCGCTCCCACCATGGATTTTTTGCAACAATGCCGCAAGAGCCGCATGCACCAATGGTTTCCGGTTGATTGGCCCTCGTTCCCATGATCGGACGCGGGGGCGTTCGCGCCTTGCTTGGTTGACCGCCTTGGCTGTTTCTCAAACCGACCCACTCTTCTCGCTTGAATTCACGTTTCGGCCGCGCCGTACTTGTTGGCGTGCCCATCTGCTCCCCACTTCACCCCTTCAGCGCATGCCACGCCTCTCGTCAACCACCTGCGCTTTGCTTACAATCCCCCGCTCCACTCCTGAACCCGCAGTTCAGTCCAACCACGTTTATCCTCCGCGATGACCTCTCGCTTCCTTCTCTCATTCGCGTCGCGGCGGATAAACGCCATTCGTTAAATCTCTCCCCCGCCTCCCAATTAAGTGAGCCCCAAATGCCACCTGAAGTCATTAGCGCCCAAGCAGCCGTTGCCAGTGCCGTGTTAGTAGCTATCGGCACCATAGTCACTCTCATTACAGCAGTATTTGTAGCCAAACAAGTCTCTGAAATGAAGCGCGCGACTTTCGCAACCGCATTCAAGAGCGTATACGACATGCTTCAATCGAATCAGTGTCGAGAAGATCGTGGGCTGGTGCTGGGAAGTCTGTCAAAGAAGCCGATCGATAGCTGGACAGCAGATGAAAAGTCCTGCGCAGAACGAGTCTGCCAAAACTATGATTCAGTCGGAATAATGTGTCGTCAAGGTTTCATACCAACAGAAGTTGTTGCAGATAGTTGGGGGGACTCGCTTCGTCGGTCTTGGACGATACTCGCCCCGTTAGTTACACAGTATCGGGTGATACGCAATTCACAAGAGTTCTGGGATGACTACGAGTGGCTCGCAAAGCAAGCGAATTCATTTAAGAAACGCATTCACGCAGGCTGAATGCATCAGCCTGAAGTGTTGGATACAGCGCAACGAGCACAGTCTGTGCTGCCTAACGAGGTTGTAAAAAAATCTGTTTTCGAAGGTACCAGCAGCGCTGTACGCCAGGTACTGTCTTTGTCGCGGTCGCGCCAAGCTTTACTGCCCTCATGATTCTTTGTTGTTTGCATTTGTACGGTCGCCAATGAGTAAAAGACTTAACTGCCGCTTCGAGGCTTACGCGCCGGACGTTTCAAATCTCTGCGGCCATCCAATCGTCGGTCATGCGGCACAACCGGAACGTTAGGCCGCACCACACCCCATCGAGTATGCGCCATCATTTCAGTCCCAAAGCCGACGCGCTCTGGCAGCAGATTTCAACCGCTGCACAGGACGGCATCTTGGCGGCCGTGTGGTGCGGGCATTGTCGCGGCGGACGGCGTGTTCTCGATCACACCGGTGTCACCACGGATGAGGGAGACATTCGCATCCAGGGCTTCTGTGCGGACTGCGGACACGTTGTTGTTCGGATCGTCGAGACGTCCGTGCGTCCAGCTGGAGCATGAGCTTTTTGGTCACAGTTCCCTAAACTCAATCCGCCGCCGGGGCGCTGACCGGAGAACTGCTCCCATCAACGATTTCCGTCATTTCCTTCTCTGAAAAAAATCACCATGACCAACCCACGCTGGAAACACCGCCCCGAAGGCTCCACCTGGGGCGACTTCGGCCCCGACGATCAACTCGGCCGCTTGAACCTGCTCACGCCCGAACGCGTACGCCGCGCAGCGGCCGAGATTCAGACCGGGCGCAACTTTTGTCTGTCGATTCCGCTCGACTATCCCGGCGGCAACAAGGTCAATCCACGCCGCTTCGCTCCCGTGTTGAAGCCGACGTTGCGCGACGGCAAACCCATGTTCAGCTTTCCGCTGGAGCGTGCCGAGCAGCAGAACACTGACCTGATCTGCGACGACGTGGTGCAGTTGACGCTGCAATATTCGACCCAGTGGGATTCGTTCGCCCATGTCGGCGCGTGGTTCGACGCCGATGGTGACGGCGTCGAAGAGAAGGTCTACTACAACGGCTATCGCGCCGATGTGGAAATTTGCGGCCCAGCGCGCTATGCGTCGCTGGCGTCAGTAGCGGCCGGCGGCATGGATCACGATTGCGGCGCGCATCAAGGCGCGCGCGAACTCGGCATCGAGAACTTCGCGGTCAAGGGCATGCAGGGGCGCGGCGTGCTCGTCAACCTGCGCGCGCACTGCGGCGATGCGCGTGTCAAGGTGGGTTACGACCAACTGATGGACATCATGAAGCAAGACAACGTGTCGGTCGAGGAGGGCGACATTTTGATGCTCTACACCGGCTGGACTGATCTGGTGATGGGGATGAATCGCGACCCGGATATGAACGTGCTCGACAACGCCTGCGCCGCGCTCGATGGGCGTGACGACAGGCTATTGCAATGGATCACCGAGTGCGGCATCGCGGCGATTTGCGCCGATAACTACGCCGTCGAACAATTGCCAGCGACGCCCGCGCCGGGCCGCCGCCCCGGTCTGCCGCTGCATCAGCATTGCCTGTTCAAGCTCGGCGTGCCGCTGGGCGAGATTCTCTGGCTCAAGGATTTGGCTGAGTGGCTGCGTGCGAACGGGCGCTCGCGCTGCTTCTTCACTGCGCCGCCCCTGCGTTTGCCCGGAGCGGTAGGGTCGCCGATGACGCCGGTGGCGACGGTGTAGCTTGCGATTCGCTCAGCGGATCGTGATACGGTACGTTCTTTAAATTTCAAATTTGCCGAATGAAACGATCAGAAATAGATCGGCTGGGCGGGCGGCTGCGCAAAGGATTGAGCACTGAAGACCTTGACCTATTGAACGACTATAGGCGAGAGTTTCGGCCTGCCTACGAGAAAGTCAAGGCAAAGCTACTTGCCGAATTTGGGATTGAAATAGGCGGGCGACCCGCCAAGTCAACGCCGGCCATTTTGGACAAACTTCAGCGAAGCTCAATGCGCTTATCGCAGATGCAAGATATCGCGGGTTGCCGGATTGTTGTCGCGGGAATCGTGGAGCAAGACCAAGCTCACGCTAAAGTGGACGCGTTGTTTGACGTGACGGTTTTTGACCGGCGCGTCAGATCGAGCTTTGGATACCGTGCTCTCCATCTGGTCGTGCGTGAATATGATCACCCGGTGGAGATTCAGATTCGCACCAGTCTTCAACATGCTTGGGCGGCACTATCTGAAAAAGTGGCCGATTCATTTGGCGGCGATCTCAAGTATGGCGGCGGACCTGACAAGATTCGCACCAGCCTCAACGAGCTCTCGGACACAATTGCCGAATTTGAAAACGACTTTGAGCGCAAGGTTTCTGAGTTTTCAGACCAGGCTGGCTCATCGGAAATACTGAATCATATTGCCGCTGACTGGGGCAAAGTTTCGAGTGATTTCAAATCGGCCATTGACGATAAAATTCAAATGGTGTTGACACAGCTTGAAAGGCGATCATGATTTTTCTCTTTGAGTATGAACGCAAAACCGGTGACCCCGCAAAGGTTACTGAGTTTGCGGACGAATTTCGCGCCGACGCTGAACAAGCACGCCTCGCACTTGAACAGCAAGCGCTTAAACGCGGTGATGATTTGGAGATAGTCCTGATTGAGGCCGCGAATCAAGCGGTCGTTCGCAAGACGCACCGCCGCTACTTTGATAGCCTGAAGCAGTTCATCAACGCTCCGGCTTTTGAGATTGCTTGACGAACTTGGCAAGGCATGCACCGCTGCGAATTGAATTCGCAAGACCATTCAAAATCGCGGTAGAGGGTGTGCTTTTCGGTAGTCCCCGCTGTGCAACGTGCATGAGAGGTTTTTCGCTGGGCCAATCGAGGTGACGCTGATGGTGTCGTTCTCGAACCGAAGGCCAATCGTGCAAATTCGATTTTCGTTAAGCGCTTGTTCGAGAGGCGCAGCGCGCACGGCTGCAAACTGTTTTTTTTCGACCATCACGGAGCGCGCACGTTGCGCGTCCGCCAAGGGGGCGTCTGATTCTGCCGTTTCATCTGCCGGTCGCGCGACCCAGGCGAGTGGCTCAGGCCCTTTCACCGACCCAAATACCGCCAGCCGGTCAGCCGCGGTGAGATCAATTTCAATCGTGATGCTATGCCCGTCCCCATGTTCGTACATGCCCTCGAGCGGCAGCAGGGGATGTGAGAGCCAGGTGAAGTGCTGCCTGTAGTCAGCCTTGATTTCGGCCACCGTGTTGTCGAACAGGCCGCGCTGGCGCCGCCAGATCAAATGCCGTTCGCGCACGTGTGCGTGCTCTGCCAGACTCAAGGTCTTGATGCGCTCGCCGTAAAAATCCCAGACCTGTGAATCGAGCGCTGAGAGTTCCGCATCAGCGCAGATCATGCGGTTGAGCTTGGAACGTGCTTTGGCGCAGTCGAAGCTGGCGGCCATCACCGGCGCGCTGGTCAACACGGTCATGGCGATGGCGGCGGTGGCCGCGATCGCCGCCAAGCGGAAATGGCGACCCGGCTGCGGCGATGGCGAAGAGTTAAACAACATCGCGCATCAACGCGCGAAGCTTGGCTTTGGTTGGCGCATGCACCACGCCTTTTTCAGTGATCAGCGCGGTGACGAGGCCGGCTGGCGTCACGTCAAAGGCCGGGTTCGCCACCCGCACATCCTGCGGCACCCATTCGCGCCCGGCGTGCCCCACGACTTCGCTGCGCCCGCGCTCCTCGATGGGAATCTGCTTTCCGGTCGAAGTCTTCATGTCGATGGTCGAGAGCGGGCAGGCGACATAAAACGGAATCCCGTGCGCGCGCGCCGCGAGTGCGACGCTGTAGGTGCCGATCTTGTTGCACACATCGCCGTTCGCTGCCACGCGATCAGTGCCGACCACGACCGCGTCGATCTGCCCGTGCTGCATGAAGTGCGCCGCCATGTTGTCGGTGATCAAGGTGACGGGGATGCGGTCTTGCATCAACTCCCACGCAGTGAGGCGCGCACCTTGCAAAAAGGGCCGCGTCTCATCGACCCAGACGTTGGTGACTTTTTTGCCGGCTGCCCGAATCACGCCGAGGGCGGTGCCGTAGTCTGCCGTGGCGAGCGCGCCGGCGTTGCAATGGGTTAGGACTTGTGAGCCCGCTTTGATCAACGCAGCACCATGCACGCCCATCGCGCGATTGATGCGAATGTCTTCAGCATGAATTTGCAGCGCGAGGCGTTCGAGTTTTTTTGCCAATGCGACGCCCGCAGTGGCTGGTGCCGCGGCAGCAGCGCGGTGGCGCGTATCTGCGCCGGTGGTGTAGTGCGCATCGACCGCGCGCTGCATCCGGTCGAGCGCCCAAAACAAGTTCACCGCTGTCGGGCGGCTCGCAGCCAATGCCGCAAAACCCTTGGTGAGAGCCATTCTTCGCGATTTTTCACTGTGCGACTGCACGCGCGCAGCTTCAAGCGCGATGCCAAACGCGGCGGCGCAGCCAATCGCTGGCGCACCACGCACGACCATCGTCTTGATCGCCTTCGCGGTGGACGCAGCGCTGGTGCAGCGGATGTTGCGCACGATGCGCGGCAGCACGCGCTGATCGATCAGGTCGAGAGCGGGAGCGGTAGCGTCCCAGTGCATCGTCGGGTGGCGGGCGGAGTTTTTTTTCATCGGAGGTAAGGAGCGATGTAGGGAGGACTGCGTGAATGGAGCAGACTGGTGCAGAGGGGGCGGAGTGGTGCAGCGGAGTGCAGCGTGGAGCGCAGAGTGGCGCAGAGAGTGGTGCGGAGCGCACCCGAATGCGGCAATTATAATTTCGCGGTGACTACTTCTACGTCTAAAACCAGTTTCAATTTGCCGCCCGGCTACACGCTTTCGCTCGGCGCATGGCCCGAATTCAAGACCGCCGCGCGCGCGGTCCGCATGGCCGTGTTCGTGATCGAGCAGAACATTCCGGTCGAACTGGAGTGGGACGAATGGGACGAATCTTCGCTGCACGCAGTCGTCTTCGACGCGGCGCAGCAGCCGGTCGGTACCGGTCGTTTGCTGCCACCAGAATTTGATCTGGCGTCGCCGGCCACCGGCCACATTGGCCGCATGGCGGTGCTCGCTGAGGCGCGCCGCCACCGCATCGGCAGTGCTGTGTTGCAGGCGCTGATGCAGGCGGCACCGTCGCGCGGCTTCGACAACATTCTGTTGCACGCACAGAGTTACGTCGCACCGTTTTACGCGCAGCATGGCTATTTGGTCGAGGGCGCAGAGTTCATCGAAGCCGGGATTCCCCATCGCACCATGCGCGCGCCGCTGCTGTCGGGTCGCAGCGCGTGATCACCGACCCGGCGTTCTACGCCGTCGCTGCGTTCGCGATCATTCTCAACGGTATTTCCAAGAGCGGATTCGCCGGCGCCTTTGCCGGTATCGCAGTGCCGTTGATGTCGATCTTCATCGCGCCGCAGCAGGCTGCCGCCATCATGCTCCCGGTGTTGCTGGCGATGGATCTGTTCGGTCTGGCGGCGTTCTACAAACACATCGACCGCAAGGTGTTGCTGACCCTGCTGCCCGGCGGTGTGGCTGGCACGCTGCTCGGCGCTGTCACCTTCGGCGCGTTCGATGCCAACGTGGTGCGCGTAGTGATTGGCGTGATTGCGGTCACTTTCCCGTTGATGATGTGGATGAAAATCGGTGCCAGGCGGCCTGCTGCGCAACCGAACCATCGCAAAGGCTTTGTCGCCGGCACCGCCGCCGGCTACACCAGCTTTGTCGCGCACGCCGGTGCGCCACCGGCCTTGATTTATCTGATGCCGCTGCGCCTCGACAAGCAACATCTGATTGCGACCAATGCGGTGTTTTTCGCGTTTCTTAACTTCATCAAAATTCCGCCGTACTTCGCGCTCGGGCAATTGAACTTCGCCAATCTCTCGACCGCGCTGGTGTTGTGCCTGGTGACACCGATCGGGATTCGCATTGGTCTGTGGCTGCAAGGCCGCGTCAGCACTGAGGCGGTGTACCGGGTTGGCCGTATCGGCTTGTTCCTGACTGGCTGCAAATTGATTTACGACGGCGGCGTCGCCTTGTGGGACTGAAAACTTGCGGACACGAGTGGTGAAGCTGGATTTTTGCTAAATCATAGAGTAAACTAAATGAAATAAAGTTAGTTGATTCAATGAGTCGGTTTAGATGCAGGGGCGCGCGCGTGGAGAAGGTCGCGCACGGTACCGCGCGCCAGAATCAGACGACATTTTCAATCGGAGACCAGCATGAAAGTTACCTTCCATCAACTCAAAGTGTTCGAGTGCGTCGCCCGCCGTCTGAGCTTTACCCGCGCGGCGGAAGAGATGGCGCTGTCGCAGCCGACGGTGTCGGCACAGATCCGCCAGTTGAGCGATGAAGTGGGTCTGCCCTTGTTTGAGCAAATCGGCAAGACGGTCAATCTCACCGCCGCAGGGCGCGAGCTATTGGCGGCCTCGCGTCAGGTGTTTGATACCTGGTCGCGGTTTGAAATGACGGTTGCCGACTTGCGCGGCTTGAAGAGCGGCCGCCTCGCGCTGGCCTGTGCCACCACTGCGAAATATTTCACGCCCGATTTGCTCGGGCCGTTTTGCCACAATTACCCCGAGGTGGATGCCGGTCTGACGATTGTCAATCATGATGCGCTGGTCGAGCGCCTGAAGAACAATCTCGATGATCTGACCATCATGACTGCGCCGCCGGTTGATGTTGACGTTGAGAGCACGCGCTTTCGCGCCAATCCGATTGTCGTGGTGGCGAGCGCTAGCCACCCGCTGGCCGGGCGCAAGGGCATTGCGCTGGAGCGGCTTAAGGGCGAGCGCTTTATCTTGCGCGAAACCGGTTCGGGCACGCGTGCGCGCGTGATGGCGCATTTTGAACAACAGGGGTTCGTACCCGAGGTGCGGATGGAGCTTGGCACCAACGAGGCGATCAAGCATTTGGTGGCGGCGGAACTCGGGATCAGCGTGTTGTCGCAATTGGCGCTCGACATCGACCCGGCGTTGGACCGGTTGGCGATTCTCGATGTGGCCGGCTTTCCGTTGGAGGACGACTGGTATCTGGTCTATCCGCGCGGCAAGCGCCTGTCACCGGTGGCCGAGGCGTTTGCGGCGCACGTGCTGGCGCAGAGCGGGGTGGCGGCGCAGGGACGGAAGAGCAAGACCGGACAAAGCAAGGATCGCTAGGTCGCTGCTTGAATTGAGCTATTTTCAACAATTTAAAAAAAGTTATTGACAAGTCAATTTCAGTTTAATAATATCTATTCATAGCTCCACGCCACCCTGCCAAAACGGGTGGCGCCAAGGGGAGTAGCTCAAGCAGGTGGTCTGCATTGTTCATGTAAACCACCAGACGTGTTTCCCGTCAATACGCACTGCGCCAAACGCAGTGCCGGGTAGCACGGCAGCCAGTTGCAAGGCTGCGAGCAAGACCTTGATGATCGGCATTGCCGGTTTGAAGGTCCGTGCTCACCTTCAGACCGCTTTCATGATCATTGGGTTTTGTGACTCATGAGCGCTTCTGGAGGATTTGATGGATTTTTTCTCGCTGCAATTTTTGTACGCCCTCGGTGCCATCGTCTTGATCGACCTGGTACTCGCGGGCGATAACGCTATTGTGATCGCCCTGGCAGCCCGCAAGCTGCCGCCGGTCTTGCGTACCCGGGCGATTGTCTGGGGTACCGCTGGCGCGATCATCGTGCGCTCGCTGATGACCGGTGTGGTGGTCTGGCTGCTCAATA
This sequence comes from Burkholderiales bacterium, assembly GCA_043775155.1. Taxonomy (GTDB): domain Bacteria; phylum Pseudomonadota; class Gammaproteobacteria; order Burkholderiales; family JAEUOS01; genus CANJDH01. Next base: position 19,113 of record JAYVSR010000201.1, read on the forward strand.
TTCCTGGCCTGATGCTCGCTGGCGGCGCATTGCTGTTGTGGATCGCGGTCAAACTCTTGGCCCCGCAGGAAGAAAACCATGAAGAGGGGCACAGCGCTGCCGACAGCTTCTGGGGCGCGATGAAAACCATCATCATCGCTGACGCCGTGATGGGCCTCGACAATGTGCTGGCGGTCGCTGGTGCCGCACAGGGCAGCTTCGTGTTGGTGGTGCTCGGTCTCTTGATCAGCATTCCGATTGTGGTCTGGGGCTCGCAGATGATCCTCAAGTTGATCGAACGTTTCCCGGCGATTGTCTATGTCGGTGCCGCCGTGCTGGCCGCGACTGCCGTCAAGATGATGCTGTCTGAGCCGCTGACCCGCCCGGTGGTGGATGCGATGGGGTACTGGACCTGGGCTGCCTACATCATTATCGTTTGTGGTGTGTTGCTGGCCGGACGCACCCTTGATAGCCGCAACAAAGCGAAAGCGGCCTCGAAAGCTGTCATTGGTGCGCAAGCGGCGACTGCCGTAACTGAAGCCGCTGCGCAACCTGAAGTGCAAGCCGTGTTTCACCAGTCACCGGCAATTCTGTCGGCTCTGTCGTCAACTTCCGTGGAGGTATGCAACATGAATACTGCTGTGAATAATTTTGCAAGTGCGGTAAAGGGTTCGGTGCTGATTCCGGTGAATGCGTCAGAGGCATCCTCAGCGGCGGTCTCGCAATTCATTGCACGCACCACCGGTGGCAGCGTCAAGGTGCATCTGGTGCATGTCGCGCCTTCGATTCACCGTCACGTGTCGCGCTTTGTCAATAAAGCGGCGCGTAGCCAGTTCCTGAATCAGCGCCTCGAACAGGCACTGGCTCCGATTGAGCGTCGTTTGCATGATGCTGGCTTCGAAGTCGAGACCCATCTGTTGCGCTCACGCGATTTGGCTGGTGCCATCACCGGTTTGGCTGATCAACTCGATTGCGAGCGCATCGTGATCGGCGCACAGAAAAAGTCCGCCATGGCGCGCTTGTTGACCATGTCGGTGCCGGGGCGTGTGCTGGAGCGGGCCAACGTGCCGGTTGAAGTGGTGCTGCACGGTGACGCTTCGGCGTTTGGCCGCTTTGCCTGGCCCGCCGGTGTTGGGGCGGTGATTGCGGTGCTGGCAATCGACTGATCGATCCTACCGTCTGCGGCGCCGCCGCAGACGGGCATCACCCGGCTTACAGGGCCGGCGGGTACCACCCAGCAGCGCGCACCACCTCGTAGTAACGCTTGGCATCACCCAATCAATGACGATGCGCCGTCAGAGAGCAGTCCCCGAAAGTGTGGCTGCTCTGTGACGGCATACGCACGCCCGCAGATTGAGCAACACCGGGCATCACTTGACCCAAACCAACATAACCTGACCCCGCGATTCGAAAGATCATGTTCAAGCTGCACAGAGTTGGCACGGCCTCATCATGGGCTGCAAGGGCCGCAACGGCCGCAAGTTTGTTTTTGTTCGCATGTTCCTTCAGTTGGAGCGCGACCGCACCGCAAGGCCCGGATCTTGAGCGAGCAGCGCGTACTACCAGCTATTCGCTCGACGATTTGATCGCAATTGCCCGCCGCGATAACCATGCCTTGCAGGCGGTGCGTGCGCAGTCGCTGGCGGCGCGCGCCGGCGTCACCAGTGCGCGCGCTTATCCCAACCCCGAGATCGAACTCTTGCGCGGCCCGGTGCGTCCATTGATCGCGGGCGCCGCTTCTGGCACGGGCGGGCAATTTTCCATTGGGCAGCGTCTTGAAAATCCTGCGCTTCGCGCAGCGCGTTCCGGCGCAGCCGAGGCGGTGGCGCGCGGTGCAGAGATCGGCGTACGGGCTGCCGAGAACAATTTGATTGCTGCGATCAAGGTGCAGTTTTTTGAAGTGTTGCGGCGTCAGGAAGAAGTCACCGCTTCCAGCGAAGATGTGCAGCTCACCCAGCAGATTCGCGACCGGATCGCGGTGCGGGTGCGCACCGGCGAAGGCGCGCGCTTCGACTTGATGCGCGCAGACACTGAGGTCGCCATCGCGCAGCGTGAGCTTGCGCGTGCGCGCGGGCGTGTGGCGCAGGCCAGGGCCGAGCTGGCGGGCGCAACCGGCAGTCCGTTGCCGGAAGGTTTTTCGCTCAACGGCGACTTCTATAAGTCGTTGCCGGAGGCGGACTACCGCACCCTGCGCGAACTTGCAATCTCGGCCAATCCGGATTTGCGCCGTGCCGAAGCCGATGTGTCGCGCGCCGAGCGCCAGGTCGAAGTCGAGCGGCAGTTGGTGTTGCCGTCGGTCAGCTTGCGTCTGAGCCGTGACGACACACCGGACACGACCTCGGTGCGCGCCGGGATCGCGCTGTCGATTCCGCTGTGGGATCGGCGCGGCGGGCCGGTCGATGAAGCGCGGGCGCAACTGCTGCGCAGCCGGAGCGAATCCGAGAGCCGCCGTTTTGAGCAATTGCAGGGCTTTGAGGCGGCATGGCATCAGTTTCAGTCGGCGCTTGGCGCGGTGCGCTCACTGGAGACCGGCATCTTGCCGCAGGCACGCTCGATTGTTGAAGTGGCCGAAGCGGCATATCGCTTCGGCGAGCGCGGCATTCTTGAGTATCTCGACGCACGCCGCCAGTTTCGTCTGGTGCGCAACGATTTGATCACTGCGCGCTTTGAACTCTACGCCGCCAAGACGGATTTGGAACGAATCGCAGCACGCGATATCGAAGGAGTCAGAGAATGAAATGTGCAATGCATCTTGCGCCAAGCGCGCACCTGAAGGAAAGTTTATGTTGATCGAACGCTTGCTCTTGGCGACTGGTATCTTGCTGCTGACGCTCGGACTTCAGGGTTGTGGCGAGCCCGCCGGCACGGCGAAGACCGGCTCCGGGACGCAGTCTGCGACCTCTGCAGCGGGTGCCGCTGCAGAGGTCGCTGCGCCAACCGCAGTGGCGGGGCA
>JAYVSR010000202.1:0-4546 GCA_043775155.1 Burkholderiales bacterium
CGCGCCTGTGGCGCGATCTGGGTTTGAAGGCGATGCGGCTGGAGATCAACTCCTTGGGAAATCTGGAGGAGCGCCGCGCCCATCGCGCCGCATTGATCACCTACTTTGAAGCGCATCAGGGCGAACTTGACGACGATGCGCGCCGTCGTCTGCATGCCAATCCATTGCGGATTCTGGATACAAAAAATCCGGCAATGCAGGACTTGGTGAATCGTGCGCCGCGTCTACCTGAGCATCTCGGAGCGGAATCGAACGCCCATTTCGATACCCTCAAGCAATACCTCGATGATGCTGGCATCGCTTACTCGGTGAATCCGCGCATGGTGCGTGGCCTCGATTACTACAACCTCACCGTGTTCGAATGGATCACCGATGAACTCGGTGCCCAGGGTACGGTGTGTGGCGGTGGCCGCTACGATGGCTTGATCGAATTGTTCGGCGGTAAACCAGCACCGGCCGTGGGCTTTGCGATTGGCGTCGAGCGCTTGATCGAGTTGGTCAAGCTGACCGGTGCGCTCGATGCGTCTGAAGGTTGCGATGTCTACATCGTGCATCAGGGCGGCGCGGGCGGCGCGGGTGGCACGGGTGGTGCGGGCGATGCGGACAACGCTGCCGCCCGGCTGGCGTTCCGCGTTGCTGAGCAGTTGCGCGACGCCGGGCTCGAAGTGCTGTTGCATTGTGGCGGCGGCTCATTCAAGTCGCAGATGAAAAAAGCCGATGCCAGCGGCGCCGAGTTTGCCGTGTTGATCGGTGACGAAGAAGTCGCGGCGCGTGCGGTGACGCTAAAGGCCTTGCGCGCACCGGCCATTGCTGCGGTGTCGCCGGCCAGCACATTGAGCGCCCAATCGAACACTCAATCACAAGATTCAAAAAAGCCAGGAGACGCGCACCAGGAGCGCATCTCCATCGATTTACTCACTCAAACAGTCATTGATAAACTGACTGTGGAACAGGACGCTTAGATGGCTGCACTCGATCTTCAGGAACAAGAACAACTGGCGGAATTCAAGGCCTGGTGGGCGCGTTACGGCAATTTACTGCTGACGGCGGCGATCATTGTCTTTCTCACCATCGCCGCCTACAACGGCTGGCGCTACTACCAGCGCTCGCAAGCGCTGGCAGCCGCCAGCGTGTTCGATCAATTGCAAGGTGCAGTGGCCGTCAACGACAAGGCGAAGACGCGCGAAATTTCGGGTGTATTGCTGGCCAATTACGGCAGCACCTCGTATGCGCCGATGGGCGCCTTGATGACGGCCAAGGTGCAGTTTGAAGGCGGCGATATCGCCAACGCGAAAGCGCAGCTGCAGTGGGTCATCGACAACAGTCGCGACGACGAGTTGAAGCACATCGCGCGGGTGCGTCTGGCTGGCGCTCTGCTCGATGAGAAGTTGTATGACGAGGGTTTGAAAGTATTGGATGCCGCGCATCCGGTGCATTTCGATGCGTTGTTTGCCGACCGGCGCGGTGACTTGCTGCTGGCACAGGGTAAAACTGCCGAAGCACGTACTGCGTGGCAAGAAGCGCTGGCGAAGCTGGACGCCAAGACGACAATACGCGGCAGCGTGCAGTTGAAGATGGAATTGACTGGGGGTGCTGCGGCCACGCCGGCTTGGGTCAAAGTGCCTGCCACGACCACGCCGTCGCCGACGTCGCCGACCTCGCCGACTGTTCCGGCTGCGGCCAAGTAGGAAGGGCGCGCGAGTGACCAGCATCGACCGTTCAGCCGCTCCTGGCGCGCCGCTCAAGCCATCCATGATTGCGTATTCGACCCCGAATTTCGCTTTGCATTGCGCACCTGACGCCGGGTCCAGCCAGAGTCTCAACTCATCGCGCTGGCCAAGTCATGCGCGGCGGCGTGGCGTGGCGTTGATCAGTGCGCTGATACTTTGCGCCTGCGCCAGCGTGACCGAGAAGCTCAACCCATTCAATTGGTTTGGCAGTGACAGCCCGAACAAGCCGGCCGAACTAAAAGAGATCAAGGCGACGTTGACGCTAACTCCGGCTTGGCGCGCCAGCGTTGGCGGGGCAGATGAATTTGCCTTTACCCCGGCGCTGGTGGGCGACACACTCTACGCGGCGGGCGGCAATGGTGAACTGGCTGCCTTCGACGCTATCGCAGGCACGCAAAAATGGCGCGTGCAAGCGTCCAAAGACGGTCTCTCGGCCGGCGTGGGCGCGGCGGGCGAGACGATTGTCGTCGCCACGCTCAAGGGCGATATCCTGGCGTTTGATGCGAAGGGACGAGAGAAGTGGAAGACCCAGGTATCGAGCGAGGTGCTGGCGTCGCCGTTGGTCACGCCCGATGCAGTGTTCATTCGCAGCAACGACAATCGGGTCTACGCTTTCGGCGCGGCGGATGGCAAGCGGTTGTGGACTTATCAACGTACCGCCCCGGCACTGATCGTGCGCAATTTTGCCGGCTTCTCGGCCTCGGCTGATACCTTGTATGCCGGCTTTCCAGGCGGCAAGCTGGTGGCACTCAACAGCAGCAATGGCACCGTGCGCTGGGAGGGCACCGTGGCATTGCCCAAAGGCGCGACCGAACTCGAACGGATCGCCGACATCACCAGCAGCCCGGTGCTGAGCGTGCGCGATGTTTGCGCGGTAGCGTTTCAAGGACGCGTCGCCTGCTTTGATATCGCCAATGGTCAGCCGCTCTGGAGCCGTGAAGTATCGAGCTTCATGGGGATGACTTTTGATGCGCGTTATGTGTTTGTGTCGGATGATAAATCGGCGATGGTCGCATTGGCGCGCACCACCGGCTCCAGTTTGTGGAAGCAGGATCAACTGAGCTATCGCAGTTTGAGCGCCCCGGTGTCACTTTCGCGCGCCATTATCGTCGGTGATTATCAGGGCATGCTGCATGCGTTGTCGCGCGAGGAAGGCGGCTTGATTGGCCGCGCCCAAACGGACGGCAGTGCAATCACCGCACCGCCGCTGGCGCTCATCGCGCCGGGCAAGGAAATGTTTGTGGTGCAAACGCGTAGCGGCGGCTTGTTTGCGTTCGCACTTTGAGAGCCGCAAAAACCGAAACCTTGCCTGCGCGCTGCTAAGCGCTGACCCGGGTCTTGCACGCCAGCCACAGTTTGCGGATCGGCGTCAGACTGGTGCGTTGTCGCAGTACCTTAAAACCCTCTGCCTGTATTTCGTCGAGTACTGCCCGGCTGATCGCGGCCAGAATCAGACCATGGCGCTGCGCCTTGCGATGCGTGCCGGGCAGGGTGGCCAATGCCTGATCGAAATATCCCACGGCGCGATCATGCTGAAACTGCATCAGACGAACAAAATTCTCTGAGTTGCGCGCGTTGAGAATATCGGCGACCGGAACGTTGAACTGCTGCAATTCATTCACTGGCAAATAGACGCGCCCACGCCGGGCATCTTCGCCGACCGCGCGAATCATCTGGCTCAAACGCAATGCCAGGCCGAGCGGACGAGTGAAACCGCCACCCGACTCGCCTGCGCCGCCGCCAATCTGCGCGGCGCACGCCGCCGCTGCGCTGCCCGACAACCAGCAATAGCGCTCGAGGGCGTTGAAATCAAGATAACGGGTTTGCAATAGATCCATTTCTGCGCCGTCAATGATCTCGTCAAGCTGTTGCTGCGGCAATTGATAGGGCGCTATGGCGGGGGCCAGTGCGCGGGTTATCGGATGCTGCGGATTGCCGGCAAACAGGGCGGTGATTTCAGTACGCCACCAAGCCAGTTTGATGCGCGCCGCATTCTCGTCCGTTGTCTGGTTGACGACGGTATTCAGTTCGTTGCAAAACGCCCGCAACGCGATCAGGGCGTGCCGACGCGGTGCTTCGGTAAACAGCAGGCTGTAATGCGTCGAGGAGCCCGGCGCTGCGGCGGGTTGACAGTACTGATCCGGTGTCATGGCGAAATGGTGTGGAAGAATCTATTGTCGCATGCGAATTTGCGATGTTTTTTCGAGTAAAATGACACCGTTTTGGATGGTCCGCGTGATGCCGTTGCTGTTCATCGGAACCGCGCAACATTACAGACCACACACAATCCACGCGCGAGGGTGGCGGAACTGGTAGACGCACTGGATTTAGGTTCCAGCGCCGCAAGGCGTGCGGGTTCGAGTCCCGCCTTTCGCACCAATAACTTTTTTCTCATTCATCATGGCAGTCACTATCGAAACCATTAGTGCGCTTGAGCGCCGCTTTAACCTCGTGATTCCTTCGGCACAAATCGAGAAGGAAGTGTCCAGCCGCTTGCAGCAGCTCACGCGCACGGTGCGCATGCAGGGCTTTCGGCCCGGCAAAGTGCCGATGAAATTGATTGCCTCCACGCACGGTCCGCAAGTGCGTTCGGAAGTACTGGGCAATGCGATTCAGAAAAATTTTTCCGATACGGTGACTTCGCAGAATATTCGGGTGGCCGGCTATCCGCGCATTGAGGCGAAGAAAGACGATGCGGCCGCTGGTGCAAATGCGGGCGCCACAGACGCAGTGAAAGCGGCCAACGATGCCTCGTTCGAGTTTGTGGCTACCTTTGAGGTGTATCCCGAAGTCGCCGTGGGTGATTTGTCAGCACT
>JAYVSR010000203.1:0-2247 GCA_043775155.1 Burkholderiales bacterium
TGCCGGGCTGGAGCGCGCCACCATCGCGCAATTGGCACGCAAGGATCAAAGCGGCAAAGCCTTTGCAGTACGCGAAGCGCTGAAGCGCTTTGTGCTGCACGGGGCGCGCTATGCGTTTCCGGCCACGCTTGGAGCGGCCACGCGTGGCATGCCTACCGGCTACGCAGCCGCGCCGCTCAAAGACAAAATCGTCCAGCCCAACGAGCCTGCCCCGGTCTGGCCACACAAAAACGGGCATGTGAGGGGCGTGGCGTTTTATCCCCTTTACCCTACGGTGCCGGAGGCAGCGGGCCGCAACCCGGCGCTCTACGAACTGCTGGTGCTGTTCGATGCGATCCGTGGCGGCAGCATGCGTGAACGCGCGCTCGCCGCGCAGATGCTTGAAGAACGGCTCGCATGAACCCGCGCATTCATCCGAACATGAACCCGAACGACCCAAACGTGGTGTTGCTGGAATTGGTCGCCCAACGGCTGGGCGAAAAGTTGCGCCGGGACTTGGTATTCGTCGGCGGGGCCGTGGCGGGCTTGTTGATCACCGATTCTGCGCTGCCGGCGATTCGCCCGACCGAAGATGTGGACCTGATCGTCCAGGCGCTGGCGCTGGTGGACTATTACCGCGTCGAAAAAGCCCTCGCCAAACTGGGATTCAAGCACGACATGAGCGCCGAAGCGCCAGTGTGCCGCTGGCGTATCGACAACGTCGCGGTCGATGTGATGCCGACACTGGAGAAGATTCTCGGCTTCTCGAACCGCTGGTATCCGCTGGCGCTGAAGACGGCAGCGCCGGTCGCCTTGCCGAGTGGAGTCGTGATCCGGCTGGTGCAGGCACCGGTTTTTCTGGCCACCAAACTCGAAGCCTTTGCCGGCCGTGGCAACCACGACTACCTGTTCAGCCACGATTTGGGTGATTTGCTGTCGGTGATCGATGGGCGTGAAACCCTGGTCGAAGAATGTCGACAAAGCGATCCGAAATTGAGAGCTTATCTGCGCGACTGGGTGGTGCGCTTGTTGCGGACACCGGCGTTTTTGGATGCGCTGCCGGGGCATTTGCCGGGCGATTCCGCCAGTCAGGAACGCCTGCCCGACCTCGAAGCCAAACTGCATCGTCTTGCCCAATTGAACTGACAAGCTCAAGCTTTGATATGGCAGATGGCTGAAGGAGCGGTCTGGGAGCGGTTTTTCAAGGGTTCCGGCCTACAAGTGGCTTGTACCAATGGTTTCAGGGCTGCCCGGTGTTCGTCAATGTCGATTCTTGGCAGTTGTTGGACAATAGCGGCAATAAATCGCGCTTGATAGAGGAAGGCACCGTTGATATTCGCGAAAGATTTCGTCGCGCTTCACGCGCCCGCCGGCGCTCACCACTTAAGGTTTTTGTCGCCCTGATTGCCTCCTTCTTGTCGAACCAGGCCACTGCAACAAATGCTCGATGCGCCGCCTTGAGTCATCGCGCTTGGCTCATTCGGCCTGCTGTCTCGCTTGCCATAAGCGGTACTCGGACAATCGAAGCCGGTATCGGCTGACATTACCTTCGTGCAGATCGCGCAGATCGGCAAGTGCGAGTGTGGTGATGCGGTTTAGATCTTCGCGCGGAACCAGCGGTGTCAACATGGCTCGTACTGCGGCCTCGCCCGGTGGCTGTTGACTGCGCACGATTTCTGCCACGACAGTGATCAACTCCTCGCGGTAACGCTGACGCCTGGGGTCGGGCTCGGCCACGGTTTCCCGGATCGCCATGTAGCGCTGGCAGGAGCGCTCGTAGGCCCACACGAATACGTCACGCAGAAGATCAACTCGCTTGAGTTCATAGACGCCGAGCGTGCCGTCCACATAAGCGCTTTCGGGTACGTCAATGAATGAGAGCGGGCAGAGGTTGTGACGGATCATCGGGATGTTGGCGCCCAGTCTTGATACGCGTTTGTTCACATCCACAAACGGTTGCAGATAGGGGATATGCACCATGATGAAGAAGGCTTGCTCGAACGCATCGTCTATGGTAGCCGCCTTGCCGAGAATCATCTGGAACCAGGCGTCGATCTGCTGCGGAATGCCCAATCGGTGAAACACCGTGCCACTGACCTCGACGATGCGCTGGCGCAGCCGCCCGCTTTCATTGGCGTCGGCGAGCAGGTTTTCCGAGAGCAGGGCATGCAGGTTGAAGAAGGTGAAAGTGTTGAAGCCGATGTCTTCGACCTGTTCCACCAGCAGTTCAATGGCGGCCTTGTGATTGAGGATCATCTGCGCTTCACG
>JAYVSR010000204.1:0-4843 GCA_043775155.1 Burkholderiales bacterium
TAGCGGACCAGCAGGCGCGCATGACCGCACGGCTGAAAGAAGCTTTGGGCGCGATAGACGACGAACGCATCCGCCAGGAGATCGCAATGTTCGGCATCAAGATCGATGTCGCTGAAGAGTTGTCACGTCTGGGCGCGCATTTGTCCGAAGTGCGGCGCGTGCTTGACCAGGGTGGCGCCTGCGGCAAGCGGCTCGATTTTCTGATGCAGGAGTTGAATCGCGAAGCCAACACCTTGGGGTCAAAGTCGGTCGCGCCGGACGTCTCCACGGCGGCGATGGAAATGAAAATCCTGATCGAGCAGATGCGCGAACAGGTGCAGAACCTGGAGTAAGCCGGCATGAGCGGCTCCCTGATCATCGTCGCAGCGCCTTCCGGTGCGGGCAAGTCGAGTCTGGTCAATGCGCTGCGCGGGCGCGATGCGCGGCTGGCCTTGTCGATTTCGTACACCTCGCGCGCGATGCGTGAGGGCGAGGTAGAAGGGCGTGACTACCATTTCGTTTCGCGCGCGACGTTTGAGACGATGCGCAGTGCGGGTGCTTTTTTCGAAAGCGCTGAGGTGCATGGCAATTTATACGGCACCTCAAAACCCTGGATCGAAGCCGAAATGAAGGGCGGGCGCGACATCGTTCTCGAAATCGACTGCCAGGGCGCGATGCAGGTCAAGCGCCTGTTTCCGGCGGCGGTTGGCGTCTTTATCCTGCCGCCATCGGTGGCCGAACTGGAGAAAAGATTGCGCGGCCGCGGCACCGATCCGGAGTCCGAAATTGCGCGCCGGATGCACAACGCCAGAGAGGAAATGCGTCGTGCTGGAGAGTTTGACTATGTTATTATCAATGCGGTTTTTTCAGAGGCGGCGGACGCTTTAGAAGCCGTCGTTGTGGCAGCCCGTCAGCGCGTCAAGCAAGCGGCGGAACGCGAGCCGGTGACGTTTCGGGAACTCGGAATTTCTGCCTAGCGTTCAAGCCGATGTTTCGCCGCGCTGTCCGTTTCGCGCATTCCCCGATAGATCATTTACCTAAGAGCACATCCCCATGGCACGCATCACCGTTGAAGATTGTCTGGCACGCATCCCGAACCGCTTTCAGTTGACGCTCGCCGCGACTTACCGTGCGCGCCAGTTGGCGCAGGGCGCGGAGCCTAAGGTGAGCGGCGTCAAAGAGCGCGCTGACAAGGTCACTGTGACGGCGCTGCGCGAAATCGCTGCGGGCCACGTCGGCGTAGAGATGTTGAAGCGCGTGCCGACCTGAACGGCAATGCGGGCGCGGTGATGTCATGGACACCCGAACCCGCAACAGTGCGCGCGCCGAAGTAGTCAATCTCGACAGCGCGCGTGGCCGCCGCACCTCGAGCCCAGTTCCGGCGAGCCCGGATTCTCCGAGTGCGGGACATTCTGCCGGCCTTGTAACCGCCTCAACGCCAGGCACCGGTTCGGGGCCAGGAGACCTCTCCGGCAAGGCGGTTCAGTTCGATGCGTTCCGCTCGATTCTCGCGACCTACCTCAAAAGCGCCGACATCGAGCGCATTGCCGAGGCTTACACCTATAGCGACAGTGCGCACCATGGGCAGATGCGCGCCAGTGGCGAGGAATACGTCACTCACCCGCTGGCGGTCGCTGGCATTTGCGCCGCCTGGAAGCTCGACCCACAGGCTTTGATGGCCGCCCTGTTGCACGATGTAGTCGAAGACACCGGCATCACCACCGCCGACATCGCTGCCAAATTTGGCGCGCCGGTAGGCGATCTGGTCGAAGGCCTCTCGAAGCTCGAGAAGATCGAGTTTCAGAGCAAAGAAGCCGCGCAGGCAGAGAACTTTCGCAAGATGCTGCTCGCGATGGCGCGCGACGTGCGCGTCATTTTGGTGAAGCTGGCAGACCGCCTGCACAACATGCGCACCATTGGCTCATTGCGCACCGACAAGCGCCGCCGCATCGCGCGCGAGACGCTGGAAATTTACGCGCCGATTGCACACCGGCTTGGCCTCAATCAGGTCTATCGCGAGTTGCAGGATTTGTCGTTTGCCAATATGTATCCGTACCGCTTCGCGGTGATCTCAAAGGCGATCAAATCCGCGCGCGGCAATCGCCGCGAAGGCATCCACAAAATTCTTGAAGCGATCCAGCGCACGCTCCCCGAGGCCGGTATCAACGCGCAGGTGTATGGCCGCGAGAAGCACGTCTACGGCATCTACCGAAAAATGGTGGAGAAAAAACTCACCTTCGCGCAGGTGCTTGACGTCTACGGCTTCCGCGTCGTGGTAGCTGACGGACCCGCCTGCTATCACGCGCTCGGCGTGCTGCACGCTTTATACAAGCCGGTGCCGGGCAAGTTCAAAGACTACATTGCAATTCCGAAGGTGAACGGCTACCAGTCTCTGCATACCAGCTTGATCGGCCCGTTCGGCACCCCGGTGGAATTGCAAATCCGCACGTCTGACATGCACCGCGTTGCCGAGGCGGGGGTCGCTGCGCATTGGCTCTACAAGACCGACGACGCGTCGATTTCCGACGTGCAAAAAAAGACCCACAAGTGGCTGCAGTCGCTGCTCGATATTCAAAACTCGTCCGGCGATCCGGCCGAATTTTTGGAGCACGTCAAGGTCGATCTGTTCCCCGACGAAGTCTATGTGTTTACGCCCAAGGGCCGCATCATGTCGCTGCCGCGCGGCGCGACGGCGGTCGATTTCGCCTACACCGTGCATACCGGTGTCGGTGATGCGTGCGTGGGCTGCAAGATCAACAACGAGCCTCTGCCGCTGCGCACCGAGTTGAAAAACGGTGATCTCGTTGAGATCATCACGTCGCCCGGCTCGCAGCCGAACCCGTCGTGGCTCGGATTCGTACGCACCGGCAAGGCGCGTGCGCACATCCGTCATTTCATGATGACGATGAAGTTCGAGGAGTCAGCCGGATTGGGCGAGCGCTTGCTGGGCCAAGCCCTGCGCGCCGTCGGTATCAACGACATCGAAATCGACTCGGCACGCTGGGACAAGCTGGTGCGCGACAGCGGCGCAAAATCGCGCAACGAATTGTTCGCCGACATTGGCCTGGGCAAGCGGCTGGCGGCAGTGGTGGCGCGCAAGATTCAAGGGCATGTGCCGCTTGACGAACACGAGCGCCGTCATGAGACGAGGCCGGCACCGGTGGTGATTCGCGGTGCCGATGGCATGGCGGTGCAACTGGCGCATTGCTGTCACCCGATTCCGGGCGACCCGATCATCGGTTTGATCAGCAAAGGGCAGGGGCTGGTAATTCACACGCATGATTGCAAGACCCTGGTCAAATCGCGCCGCAAGGATCATCACGACTGGGTTGATGTGGAGTGGGACGCCGAGCCGGACCGTTTCTTCAGCGTCGGTGTGCGGGTGATTGTGCGCAACGGCCGCGGCATTCTCGCCAAAGTCGCCTCGGCCATCTCGGCGGCGGACACCAACATCACCAATGTGCATACCGAAGACGACGACAACGGCGCCTACGCAATCATGGAGTTCTCGATTGAAGTCGCCGGCCGCGCCCACCTCGCCCGTCTGATGCGCAGCCTGCGCCGCTTGCAGGAAGTGGTGCGCATCGTGCGCGTCAAGCACTGATCAAGCACTGATTTTTTCGCCCATCTTTGTTTTCATTGGAGCATTGCATGTTTGAAGCTACCCTGGCCGGCAGTTTGCCGAAACCTTTTTGGCTCGCCGAGACGGCCAAGCTGTGGCCGCAATGGACCGCCAGCGGCGACGACCTCGCCATCGCCAAACGCGACGCCACACTGCTCTGGCTCAAGGCACAGGAAGACGCCGGGCTGTCTATCGTCACCGACGGCGAGCAATCGCGCCAGCATTTTGTCCACGGCTTTCTGGAGTCGGTCGAGGGTATCGATTTCGAACACAAAGTCAAAATGGGCATCCGCAACAATCGCTACGACGCGATGGTGCCAATTGTTACTGGTCCGCTGCGCTTGAAGGGCCGGGTGCATCAAACCGAAGCGCGGCTGGCCCGCGCGCATACCAAGAAAAAACTTAAGTTCACCCTGCCTGGGGCGATGACCATCATCGATACGATTGCCGACCAATACTACGGCGACAAAATCAAGCTGGCGATGGCGGTTGCCGATTTGTTGAATCAGGAAGCGCGCGCCTTGCAAGCCGACGGTGTCGATGTAATCCAGATCGACGAGCCGGCCTTCAACGTCTACATGGAAGACGTCACCGCCTGGGGCATTGACGCGCTGCATCGGACGATTGAAGGCCTCACTTGCACCACCGCAGTCCACATCTGCTATGGCTACGGCATTCAGGCCAATCTTGACTGGAAGAAAACGCTCGGCGACAACTGGTCTCAGTACGAACAAATTTTTCCCGCGCTGGCAGCAAGCCGGATCAACCAAGTCTCACTCGAATGCGCCAACTCGCATGTGCCGATGCACTTGATCCGACTGCTGGCCGGCAAAGACGTACTGGTCGGAGTGATCGACGTCGCGTCGGATGTTGTCGAGACGCCCGAGCAAGTCGCCGCCACGATTGAGCGCGCGTTGGAGTTTGTACCCAAGGAGCGGTTGTTTCCCTGCACCAACTGCGGCCTCGCGCCGATGCAGCGTGAGATTGCAGTCGCCAAGTTGCAGGCCCTCGGACTGGGCGCCGCGATGGCGCGTGCGCGTCACGCTGGTTAAATAGCGGAGAATGGCTTCCACCAAAGGTTTTAGGCTGATTTATCAGTTCTCTTGGTGACCGCGAGCGTGGCGCAATCCATTGCCGCCGCGGGCAACGCAATAGTCATCGGTGCTGGTCTTGCTGGTGCCGCCGTGTGCGAGCGCCTGTGCGTACGCGGCTGGCGCGTTGAACTCATTGAGCAACATGCGG
>JAYVSR010000205.1:0-6825 GCA_043775155.1 Burkholderiales bacterium
CGCGCCAACTTCCATGGCGAATGGAATTACAAACTACTGCCAAGTCGCAAAAAATAATGATCATGTTATTTTGACGCGGATCCTTTGATCCATCTCAACATGCGGGCGAGTGCGTCGGCTGTAGGATTTTCCCTACAAAACCCGGTGGCGAGCGACTACCAGCGATTCGGCCGCTGCTGATGGCGGCATGACTTCCGGGCGCTCATAGTGGGGCCGTCGTGTCAACCAATGTACCAACCAACCGGGAGAACCCTCATGTTTGCTGCCACCGCCCTCCGTTCCATTCCAATCCAGCCGGTTCAGCCAGAGCGTACCCAGGCGCAGCTTCGGGTCGCGGGGTCGGTGGGCGTCGGCTCGGCGTGTGATCTCTGCCGCCTCAATACCCTGTGCTTGCCCGCTGGCATGAACCCGCAGGATCGGAAGGAATACACCGGGTTGATCGCGCAACATCGCAAGCTGGCTGCAGGCGAGGCGCTGTACCACGCGGGTGATGTCTTCACGCATTTGTATCTGATCAAGACCGGCACCTTCAAGACAGTGGTGTTGACTGACGACGGACGCGAGCAGATCACCGGGTTTCGCCTGCCCGGCGATACGCTGGGGATCGATGCGATCAGCTACAGCGCGCATGCGAGCGATGCGGTGGCGCTTGACGAAGCGCGCGTCTGCGCGATTCCGTTCGCGCAACTGTCGCGCATGGGTCAGCATTCGATACCGGTGCAAACCCATCTGCATCGGCTGCTGGCGCACGAAGTGGTGAGCGATCAGGGGGTGATGCTGCTGTTGGGCCGGATGCAGGCGGAAGAACGCGTCGCCACCTTTTTGCTCAATCTGGTGCGCCGTTACGAAGCCCGTGGGCAATCGCGCAGCGAGTTTATGTTGGCGATGACGCGCGAAGAGATCGGCATCTATCTGGGTCTCACGCTCGAAACCGTGAGCCGTTGCTTTTCACGCTTCAAGCGCCGTGGTCTGCTTGGGCTCGAAGGCCGGTTGGTGCGCATTCTCGACTCCGGCGGTCTGCGCCAGATCATCGGCGCGCAGGTGCGGCTACATTGACATGACCACTTGGCGGAACGTCGGGATGTTGATCCAGGTCAAACCATGCCGTTGCGTGGTTTGTAAGATGGATCGACCCGCATCACTGGTGGCGGCCAGAGGCTTGGCCCGCTGTGCCGGATAAGGAGAGCAAGATGGACGTCGGCAAAATTTGCAATCCAAACGTGGTTTACGTCAATCGCGATGTGACGGTGAACGCGGCAGCCAAATTGATGCGCCATTACCAGGTTGGCAGTCTCGTTGTGGTGGACGAGAGTGACGGCAAACGCGTGCCGGCCGGCATGCTGACGGACCGCGACATCGTGGTCGAGATCGATGCGCTGGATTTGGATCCGAAGGTGCTGACGGCAGGCGACATCATGTCGCCGTCGCTGGTGACGGCGCCAGCGACGCTCAGTGTGACCGATGCCGTTGCACTGATGCGGGCGCGGCGCGTGCGCCGCCTGCCGGTAGTGAACGGTGCCAATGAATTGATCGGCATCATTGCGATTGATGACCTGTTGGCGACCCTGGCCGGTGATTTGACGGTGATTTCAGACGTGGTGTCGCGTCAAACCTCGGGTCGGTAGTGCGGGGCGGTAGTGCGGGTCAGCCACCGCGCCGCTGCGAATGCCAGAGCCACCCATACACCGCGATGAGCAGCGTGTAGTTCACCGCAAAAAATGCCGGTGTGTTCCAGGCGAAACCATCCAGGCCGCGCATGCTGAACGGGTACAACACCGGCACCGCGTAGTAGTCCGCCGAGTGGCTGAACATGTCGATCAGGATATGTGACCACCAGCCGGCCAGCACGACCGCACCAGCGCGCCAGCGCGCCCAACACACAAGAGTGACAGCGCAGGCGATGACGATACTGTGCATCGTGCAGTGCAAATGGTGCGAGAACTGCCACACCAGCGGCGGCAGCCCATGCGGCGCGCCCGGCGCTGCGGTCATGAATGCGATCAGCGTACTCAGCTTGATCTGGTCCAAGAATAACGCGACGAGGAGCGGGAGATACTGCACCAGATCCGGCAGCACGGCGAGTGTGACTAATACCGGAATGGCGCGTTTGGGTAAATGGCCCCGGCGTCGCGCTACTTCGCTGCCGGCACCAGCCCAAAGGGCATGAGCGAGAAGTTCCATCGCAATTTTTCAGGTGGAAAGTCTGGCGGGGGTCATCGCTTAAGTCGGCGCGGCGATTTCTCTGGCGTATTCCGTCACCGCCGGATCATCGGAGTGCGGCTGCACCGCAAAGCCCAGGCCCAACGAGCCTTCACGCGTGCTGGCGCCGGCCACCGCCACGCTGCGCGGGGTAAACAATCGTTCAAGATAGTGGGACGTCATGGTGGCCCATCGTGGCGGAAACATTCGAATCGCGTTTGATCCACGTCAAGCGCGGGGTGCAGGGAGTTTCTAACATTAGCGCATCAATGTGACACGCACGAGTGACAAGTCAAAATGACACAACCAGACTATTACAAAATTCTCGGCGTCGAACGCAGCGCATCTGCCGAAGAGATCAAGAAGGCGTACCGCAAACTCGCGCGCAAGTTTCATCCGGATGTCTCGAAAGAGACCGATGCCGAAGCGCGCTTCAAGGAAATGCGCGAAGCCTATGAGACGCTGAAAGAGCCGGAACAGCGCGCGGCTTACGACCACCCGCCGCGCCACCCGGGCGGCGAGCATTTTCAAGCGCCGCCGGGCTGGCGTGGCGGCGCGGGTGGAGCGCAGCCGCAGTTTGAAGACCTGGGTGATCTCGCTGATTTGTTCGCGCGCATGGGTGAAGGCAAGCGGCACGGCGGCGCAAGCCGCCAGGGCGGCACACATGAGACCCATGGCGACCCGCTGCGAATGGCGTTTCCCGGCGCTGATCTCGAAGCGGGCGTAAAAATCTCACTCGAAGACGCTGCCAGCGGCACCGAGGTGACGTTGCAACTGGCGGTGCCGAAGCTGCACGCCGATGGCGGCATGCAGCGTGATGTGAGTACGATCCGCGTGCGCATTCCGCCCGGCGCGTCCGAAGGCCAGCGCTTGCGGCTGCGTGGCAAGGGCGGTCCGGGCTTCAATGGCGGGCCGCCGGGCGACTTGTATCTCGGCATTCATTTGTTGCCGCATCCGCTGTTTCGCGTCAGCGGACACGATCTGTTGATCGACTTGCCGCTAACACCGGCCGAAGCCGCGCTGGGCGCGGCGATTGAGCTGCCCACGCTCGCGGGCCGGGTGCGCGTCACCGTCAAGCCCGGTACGTCGTCGGGCACCAAGATGCGCTTGGGCGGCAAGGGCTTGCCGCGCCCGGCGGGCACGGCGGGGGATTTGTATGCCGTGGTGCAACTGGTGCTGCCGGCCACCTTGTCTGAAGCAGAAAAAACCTTGTACCAGTCGCTAAGAGCGGCAGCGCACCACGATCCGCGTGCGCATTTCAATCCGAAGGAAACAGCATGATTTCAGACGACATTCATTTTCTCGACGACACGGTATTGATTGGCGCCGTTGAGCTGATGCAGGTGTGTGGTCTGACCAGCGAGGAACTCGACGAGCTGGCTGACGCGGCGTTGATCGCCGCCAGTGGCAGCGGCGCGGCGCGGCAATACTCTGCGCGCCTGTTGCATGTGGGCCGTCGCGCCGCCCGGGTGCGCGCCGCCTTCGAGCTCGATGCACCGGCGTTGATGCTGGTCGCTTCGCTGCTCGCCCGGATCGACGCGCTTGAAGCGCGTTTACGTGAAGCCGAGAGGTTTGTTTCGCGCTGACGTGCGGGGAGCCGATCAAGTGGTGAAGGTTGATCCAGCGCAAACCGTCGGCACCGCCTGTGGTTACGATGAACCGGCATTTCCCCTCAACATAAAGGAGCCATCATGAAAATTCTCGTCGCTGCCGATGGCAGCAAATTCACTACCAAAGCGGTTGACTATTTGACCCGGCATGCCGAACAGTTTGGTGGTGCCGATGTCACTTTGTTCCATGCGCACCGGCCGATGCCCGGCCGGGCTGCCAGCTATCTCGGGCGGGAAACAGTGCAAAAGTATTACGGCGAGGAAAGCGACAAGGCATTAAACCCGGCACGCCGCGCGCTCAAAAAAGCCGGCGTCGCGTTTGACGATACGTGGAAAGCCGGTGAACCTGGCGATGCAATCGCGGAATATGCAACGTTGCACAAGTTCGACCTGATCATCATGGGATCGCACGGTCACGGCCTGCTGGCCAATCTGGTGCTGGGCTC
This sequence comes from Burkholderiales bacterium, assembly GCA_043775155.1. Taxonomy (GTDB): domain Bacteria; phylum Pseudomonadota; class Gammaproteobacteria; order Burkholderiales; family JAEUOS01; genus CANJDH01. The sequence goes on from JAYVSR010000205.1 coordinate 4,256, forward strand.
GACGGCGACCCGCGTGCTGGCGCGTTGCACAGTGCCGGTGCTGGTGATCCGGTAGACGGGAAAGCGGCGAAAACCGTTGGTGGGAGCGCGTCACAGGCCGATGCTTATGGGTACCGCCAGTGCATCGATAGGTTTCGCCGCAGCTTTGCTGGCAGGCTGCGGCGAGCGCCCGCCCGCTGGTTTTAGGGCTATGCCGAGGGCGAGTACGTGCTCGTTGCCGCGCCCGCACCATTCGCGTTGACCGACGCAGCGTTGCCCGCGTATCTGGCTGGCACCGAGCAGCCGGTAGTGGTCGATTTCTGGGCCGAGTGGTGCGGCCCGTGCAAGGCGATGGCGCCGCAGTTCGTTACCGCTGCTGCGCAATTGCCCGGCGTGCGTTTTGCCAAGGTCGATTCGGACGAAGCATCCCAAGCCTCGGTGCGGTACCGGATTCGCAGCATCCCGACGATGATTTTGTTCAATCAGGGAGTGGAGGTGGCGCGCACTTCTGGCGCGATGGCGGCATCGGCGCTGGTGCAGTGGATCAGATCCAAGCTGCCACAAACGGTTTGAGGTGAATCAATCGGTAAAGAAATGCCGAACGGCCAGACCCGCGGTTTGCACCGGCGGCGGTTACAGCGCGCAGATGGATTGCTTTTTCACTCAAGGAAGTTTCCTCAAAACCGTTGGTGGGAGCGGCTATCAGGCCCTTTTCACGTACCTGAACGCAAGCAGTGGCACGACCACCCATTGCAGCAGTGGCGACAGGACAACATCAATCATCGGCACCATCCGCCTGCCGCCAACAATGAAAGCAGCAGGGCCGCAGCGGCGATCAGCAGATCACCGGCAGTGCAGTGGATATGCGACACGAGAAAGTTCCCACCGGTTGCTGCGATTTGGTCGGCATTTGATCTGGCGCAAAGGTTCGTTCAATGACGCGCCCACACTGAATCTTCCGAACATCATGCCGAGTATGTATCGGCACACGGTGTGTAACCACACACAACGTGCATCGACAACCAGTGGGACAACCCGACCTTTTGAAGGAGTTATCGAAATGAAAAAACTCAACGCCCTGATCGCAGCGACGGCCCTGACCGCCTTTTCCCTGCCCGGCCTTGCCGCTGACCCGGCTCACCACAGCCACGATCATCCGCTGGCCAAACGAGCCCAAAAGACTGCGCCGTCGAAGCCTTCGAAAGAGGCGATATCTGAAATAGATGCGCGCATGAAGGAGATGCAGGCGATGCACGAAAAAATGATGGCCGCCAAGACGCCCGAGGCGCGCCGCGCCATGATGCCCGAGCACTTGAAGTCAATGCACGATGGCATGTCAATCATGGACAAGTCCGCTGGTGGCATGGGCATGAAGAAGGATGGCGGAATGAATATGAAGAAAAGCGGCGGTGCCAACATGTCGCATGAATTGATGGAAAAGCGCATCGACATGATGCAGCAGATGATGAAGATGATGATGGAGCGGATGGCGGCGGGCGAAACGGTGAAATGAGCTTGCCCCACGGTTTCCGCACTGCCGGGCCAGCCAGTTACACGACCCCATGTTGCTCCATGCGCTAGAGACCAGGCTGACGCGCACGCTGACGCGGCGCGCCCGGCATCCGGCATTTCCGCAGTGGGTGGCTGGTGCCGCATTTGCCGCGACCCTGTCGATGACGGTGCCGTTTGCATCGCTCCTGATCATTGCCGTGCTGCTGTCGCCCACGCGCTGGTGGCCGATTGCGGTGTGGTCCAGCGTGGGCGCAGCGGCCGGCGCGGGTCTGCTCTATCTCGCGTTCCATCACCTCGGCTGGGCGCGGTTGTTTGAGTTGTATCCAGACGTCGTCGCTTCCAGGGCGTGGGCTGATGCGATCCGCTGGCTCACGGCCTACGGCGTGGCGGCGTTGTTCGTGATCGCCGCATTGCCGCTGCCGATCACCCCGGCATTGATGTTCGCGGGCATCTCGCGCTTACCGGTGGCTGAAGTGCTGATCGCTCTGTCGTTGGGCAAGCTGGTCAAGTACAGCGCCTACGCCTGGTTCACCTCGGCGTTTCCGCACACCCAGATCAAGCGCAGCGGCCACCGGCTGGCCGCACTGCACGCGGCCCTCGCCAGCGCCGCAGAGATTGGTACACACAGGCCCTGAAGCAATTTGCATTTGCTTCGATCCGTTGCGACACCGGCGTTTGCGGCAGATCAACGCTCTCGCATCCGGATTGCCTATGATGAATTGCCACCGGAAGCAATGGATGCGCTTAAACGAACGGGAGTTGCATGACGAGTCAACAGCACCATGAACATCATGATGCGCACGCGCCGTGTGGCGCGCGCGAGGTCACGCAGGGTGGCGCGCACGGTGCCACGGCAGTTCCGGCGCCACCGCTGATCGGCGCGACCTACACCTGCCCCATGCATCCGCAGATCGTGCGCAGCGAGCCGGGTTCTTGCCCGCAATGCGGCATGGCGCTGGTGCCGGTGGCTGGCACCGGCAATGCCGATGATTCCGAACTGCGCGACCTGCAGCGCCGCTTGTGGATCGGCATCGTGCTGTCGATTCCGCTGGTCGTGCTCGCCATGTCGCCGATGATCG
>JAYVSR010000206.1:0-6582 GCA_043775155.1 Burkholderiales bacterium
CGACATCGACGTGACGCTGGCCGAGCGCTACCGCCTGCAAGGCGTGTCGCGCCACGGCGTCGATGGCATGGAAGTCGATCTGCTGGGCGGCAAATTCAACATGACCGATGTCGCCGCCCGCATCGGCTTGGGCCAGTTACCGCACCTGGCCGAGTTCACCGAACGCCGCCGCATGCTGGCGCAACGCTACTTCGACCAGTTCGATCTTGAGTTGGGCTGCGAGTTGCCCGTGCTCGACATGGAAAATTCCAACTGGCACATGTTCCAGATCGTGTTGCCGCGCGGCGTGGCGCGGGCCGATTTCATGACGCAGATGAAGGAGCGCGGCATCGGCACCGGCGTGCATTACCCGCCGATTCATTTATTCAAGCTGTACCGCGCGCGCGGCTTCGGGCCTGGCATGTTCCCGCACACCGAGCGGATCGGCGCGGGCATCGTCACGCTGCCGCTGTTTCCGGCGATGACGCTGCCCGATGTCGAGCGGGTTTGCGTCGCCGTCACAGAGTCGATTCACGCTCTGCGCTAAACCCTATTTGAGACGGAAAACCGGCTCCTCGGCCCTGTATAATTTCACCTCTTTGCCTCTCACTTTACGGCTCCATGAACGCACCTGACCCGATCCGGCTTGACCCGTCCGCCGCCCCCGCCGCTGCCAGCGCTGACTCCTGCGTCGTCAACTCCCACAACGAATGGGATCCGCTCGAAGAAGTGATCGTCGGCAGCCTCGAACACGCAACGATCCCGGTGAACCACCTCACCTTCACCGGCAATCTGCCGTCGAAGGCGAAGGCTCTGTACCGCCCGCTGGCCGGCATGCGCTACCCCGGCGTGATCGCCAACCCGGCGAAAAAAGAACTCGAAGGCCTCGCGCGTCTGCTCGAAAAAGAAGGCATCAAGGTACGCCGCCCTTCGCCGGTTGACTTCAACTACAACGCCAAAACGCCATTCTGGAAATCGAAGGGCTTCTGTACCGCCAGCCCGCGCGACGGCATCCTGATCATCGGCGACGAAATGATCGAGACGCCGATGGCTTGGCGCTCGCGCTATTTCGAGGTCTACGCCTACCGCGATTTGCTGAACGAATATTTTGACGCCGGCGCGCGCTGGACGTCGGCCCCCAAGCCAATGCTCGATGACCGCGCGTTCGACTACAACTACACGCCGCCGAACCCGGGCGAGCCGATGCGCTACATGCTCACCGAAGCCGAGCCGCTGTTCGACGCCGCCGACTTCACCCGCTGTGGCCGCGATCTTTTTTACACCCGCAGCAACGTTACCAACAAGCGCGGCGTCGAGTGGCTGCGCCGCCACCTCGGCGCGGAATACCGTCTGCACGAGATCGAAACGCGCTGCACCCAGCCGATGCACATCGACACCACCTTCGTGCCACTGGGGCCTGGCAAGGTGTTGATCAATCCGGAATTCGTTGATGTGACGCGCCTGCCGAAAGTCTTGAAGGACTGGGAGATTCTGGTCGCGCCCGCGCCCGATCCAATTTCATCGAGCTGGCGTTTTTATCTGTCGTTAGTGAGCAAGTGGATCAGCCTCAACATGCTCAAGCTCGACGAGAAGCGCGTCATCTGCGAAGAGTCGCAGGTGTCGATGATCGCCTCGCTCAAGAGCTGGGGCTTCGAGCCGATTCCGCTGCCCTTCATGAATTACAAAATGTTTGGCGGCGGCTTTCACTGCGCCACGCTCGACATTCGCCGTCGCGGTTCGTTGCAATCGTATTTCTAAGCGCGACGATTTCGAGCGGCGCTTTTTTCTCGCAGCGCAACGTTTAGCAGCATAACGACGGGTGAGCGCCGCACCCAAATCAACGAGTCATTGGCGGCTGCCAGCCTTCGCCGCAGCCGCGCTGCTGCTCGCCGGCGCATGGTTCTGGTTCGATCTTGGTAGTGTCTTCAGCCTCGCAAATCTCAAAGCCCACCAAGCAGCCTTCGCCGCCTACTACCACGCCCAGCCGCTGCGCACTGCCGCGCTGTTTTTTCTTCTCTACATGACGGTGACTGCGCTGTCCGTGCCCGGCACTTTGCTCCTCACCGTCTCAGCCGGGGCGATCTTCGGCTTGCTTTCCGGCACTCTTCTTGTGTCCTTCTCATCCGCTCTGGGAGCCACTCTGGCGTTTTTGTCGTCACGCTTTTTCTTGCGTGATTGGGTGCAGCGGCGCTGGGCTGACCAACTCGCCGCATTCAATCAGGGCATCGAAAAAGACGGCGCGTTCTACCTGGTCTGGCTCGGCCTCACTCCGGTGTTCCCTTACTTCATGATCAACCTGGTGATGGGCATCACGCCAATGCGCGTCACGACGTTTTACTGGGCGAGCCAGGCCGGCATGCTGATCGAGACCATCCTCGTGGTCAATGCCGGCACACAACTGGCGCAAATCGAATCCCTCTCCGGCTTGTTGTCACCGTCACTGATCGCCTCGCTCGCCTTGATCGGCCTGGTGCCGCTCTTGCTCAAGTGGATATGGCGGCATGAGAAAATGCCGCAGCGCTGGCGTCGCGACAACCAACCATAACCATCATGTCTCCTTCGATCTCCATCATCGTCCCGGTCTACAACGAAGAAGACGGCCTCGCCGCCCTGTTCGCGCGCCTGTATCCGGCGCTCGACGCACTCGAAGCCAGCGGCGAAACCTATGAGGTCATCTTCATCAACGACGGCTCGCGCGACCGCTCGGCAGCCCTATTAAGAACGCAATTCGAAGCGCGCCCGGATGTCACCCGCGTGGTTCTCTTCAACGGCAACTTCGGCCAGCACATGGCGATCATGGCGGGCTTCGAGCAATCGCGCGGCGAAATCATCGTCACGCTCGACGCCGACCTGCAAAACCCGCCAGAAGAAATCAGCAAGCTCGTCGCCAAAGCGCGTGAAGGTTACGACTACGTCGGCACGATTCGCCGCCAACGGCAAGACTCTTGGTTCCGCCGCACGGCATCGAGGGCGATGAACGCCTTGCGCGAAAAAATCACCCGCATCAAAATGACCGATCAAGGCTGCATGCTGCGCGCTTACTCGCGCGGCATTGTGGACGCGATCAACTCCTGCCGCGAAATCAACACCTTCATCCCGGCCCTCGCGTACACCTTCGCCCAGCGCCCGGTCGAGATCGAAGTCGCTCACGAAGAGCGGATGGCGGGCGAGTCAAAGTATTCGCTCTACTCCTTGATCCGTCTCAACTTTGATTTGATGACCGGCTTCTCGGTGGTGCCGCTGCAATGGTTCTCCTTCGCCGGTATTCTCATCGCTGGCGGCTCTTTCCTTTTCACGCTGATTCTCGCCGCCCGCCGCATCATCATCGGCCCGGAGTCGGAAGGCGTGTTCACCTTGTTCGGCATCGTGTTCTTTTTGATCGGCGTCACCTTGTTCGGCATCGGCTTGCTCGGCGAGTACATCGGCCGCATCTATCAGCAGGTGCGGGCGCGGCCGCGTTATTTGGTGCAGGCGGTTCTTGAGCGTCTCGCCAAGCCCTGATTGCCGACCGGACAGCACATATTGCATTGAAAAATTCTTTACAATTATTCAATGCCACTGAATAATTGTAAAGAATGCTAATCCCCCGTTTTGCCGCCACCGCCGTGCAGCGCCTTGCTGCCGGCTTTCCCGTTGTCGCTCTGACTGGTCCCAGACAGTCGGGAAAAACCACGCTGATCCGCTCACTTCTGGCGCATCGCCCCTATGTCTCACTGGAAACTCCGCGTGAGCGCGATTTTGCACTGCACGACCCGCATGGGTTTTTGGCGCGTTTTCCGGATGGCGCGATCATTGATGAGGCACAACATGCGCCGCCGCTGCTGTCCGAGCTGCAAAGCGTGGTCGATGCGGATGGCCGCATGGGCTTGTTTACCCTGACCGGCTCGCAGAACCTTGCCTTGCTCGCAAACATCTCGCAGAGTTTGGCCGGTCGCATCGGCTTGGTTGAACTGCTGCCTTTTTCGTTGGCTGAGCTGCGCGCGGCGCGCGTCCAGATACCTGACGCCGCCACTCAGATCGTACGTGGTTTTTATCCGGCTCTCTACGCCAGACCGGTGTCGCCGCATGACTGGCTGCAAAATTATCTCGTCACCTACGCTGAACGCGACGCGCGTCAACTGGCTGCGATTCAGGACTTGGCAGCTTTTCAGCGATTTTTGCGTCTTGCTGCTGCACGCACTGGACAAATTCTCAACGTCGCCAGCCTCGCCGGCGATGCCGGCATAGCCCACGGCACCGCCGACAAATGGCTATCGATTCTTGAAACCTGCTATTTGATTCATTTCGTCCGTCCGCATCTACGCAACTTTGGCAAACGCCTGGTCAAAATGCCCAAGCTGTATTTTCACGATGTCGGACTGGCAGCCGCGCTGTTGGGAATCCAGACACCAGAACACGCGCACTCCCACCCTCTGCGTGGGGCGTTGTTTGAGACCATGGTGGTCAACGAATTCATCAAAGCGCGACGTAATGCCGGCTCGCATGAGCAAGTCCATTTTTGGCGCGACAACATTGGCACCGAGGTCGATCTGGTATTGGAGCGCGGAACCGAATTGGCGGCGGTTGAACTAAAGTCAGGCATCACCGTCGGAAGCGACGCCTTCGATGGCTTGTTCAAGTGGCGCAAATACGCCGGCGACGACGCCCATCCCCTCGGATTGGTCTACGGCGGCAAAGACAGATTTACGCGCTCAGGCGTATCCGTTCTTCCATGGTCGCAACTGTGATCGTTTTCTTTAAATACCAACCATGACGCGCGCCGTCGTCTTCGCGTATCACAACGTCGGGGTTCGCTGCCTCTCGGTACTGCTCCAGCACGGCGTTGAAGTGGCGTTAGTGGTAACGCACACCGACAACCCGAACGAGACGATCTGGTTCGACAGTGTTGCCGCGCTGGCGCAGCAACACGGCATCGCGGTGATCACGCCGGACGACCCAAACACGCCGAACGTGATTGCGCAGATCGAAGCCGCGCAACCCGATTTCCTGTTCTCGTTCTACTACCGCAACATGCTCAAAGCACCGCTGCTGGCAATCCCCAAGCGCGGCTGCTACAACATGCACGGCTCGCTGCTACCAAAATACCGTGGCCGCGTGCCGGTCAACTGGGCGATCATCCACGGCGAAACCGAGACCGGCGCAACACTGCACGCGATGACTGAGAAGCCCGACAACGGCGCGATCGTCGTGCAAGAAGCCGTGCCGATCGCGATCAACGACACCGCGCAAGCTGTTTTCACCAAGGTCACCGGCGCTGCCGAGCGTGCGCTCGACAGAGTATTGCCTGCCCTCATCGCAGGCGAAGCTACGCACATCCCCCAAGACCTCACCCAAGGCGCTTACTTCACCGGCCGCAAACCGGAAGATGGCCGGATTGACCTCGCCTGGGGTGGTCAACGCGTTCACAACTTCGTGCGCGCCCTCACCCGCCCCTACCCCGGCGCGTTCGCCGACATCACCACCGCCAGCGGCAGCAAGCGAATCATCATCTGGGCCACCGGGCTAGAACCCTTGCGGGACAAGGCTATCAAGGCATCGGCGTCGGGAAAACCGCTCACACCAACACTCTCAGAGGAAGGCGCTAATGTGATTTTGCGTTGCCCGGACGGCGTGCGCGTGCTCCTCACCGATTTCGAGGCGAATAACGCGCCCGTTACCAGCGCGAATTTCGAAGCCATCTTCGGCCGGCGTTCGATCAAGCTGGATCAACCTGCCGTCACGTAAAATCGCCCCTTAATTTCATCTCTAGCAGTCACCTGAAACACACCATGAAAAAAGTCCTCATTCTCGGCGTCAACGGCTTCATCGGCCACCATTTGTCCAAGCGCATCATCGCCACCACCGATTGGGAGGTGTACGGCATGGACATGGCTTCCGAGCGCATCACTGATCTTTTGGCCGAGCCGCGTTTTCATTTTTTTGAAGGCGACATCACGATCAACCGCGAGTGGATTCAGTATCACGTCAAGAAATGCGACGTGATCCTGCCTCTGGTCGCCATCGCCACGCCAGCCACCTATGTCAAAGAACCGCTGCGCGTGTTCGAGCTCGACTTCGAAGCCAACCTCCCCATCGTGCGCGACTGCGTCCGCTACGGCAAGCGCGTGATCTTCCCCTCAACCTCCGAGGTCTACGGCATGAGCGAAGACGCTGAATTCGACCCGGAACACTCTAATTTCGTCCTCGGCCCGATCAACAAACCGCGCTGGATTTACTCGTGCGCCAAGCAGTTGATGGATCGCGTGATCCACGCCTACGGCATGCAGGAAGGCCTCAAGTACACCCTGTTCCGCCCGTTCAACTGGATCGGCCCCGGACTCGACTCGATCTACACGCCGAAAGAAGGCTCATCGCGCGTGATCACCCAGTTCCTCGGCCACATCGTGCGCGGCGAAAACATCAAGCTGGTCGATGGCGGCGCACAGAAACGCGCCTTCACTTATGTTGATGACGGCATCGACGCGCTGATCAAAATCATCGACAACAAAAACGGCGTCGCCGACAGCCAGATCTACAACATCGGCAACCCGAAAAATAATTTCTCGGTCAAAGACCTGGCCACGATGATGCTCGACCTGGCCAAGACCATCCCCGAATACCAGG
>JAYVSR010000207.1:0-7073 GCA_043775155.1 Burkholderiales bacterium
GAGAGGGTGGGATTCGAACCCACGGTAGGCTTACACCTACGCCTGATTTCGAGTCAGGTACATTCGACCACTCTGCCACCTCTCCGGGTGATGGTCATACTGCAAGGTATGGCAACTATTTTAGCGTAGCGCGGGCGTTTCGCCCAGCGATTTCACGCGCGGAGTAATTCTGCAACTGCCAACAGGTCGCGCCGGATCGCTGCGGCGCCTGAAGAGGAGGCGGCGCCAGTGGTGACTGCTGCCACTGCAATCGCCGAAGCAGCGGCTTTTGCGGCAGCGCTGTCGTCGAGCCGGTTGCGCGCGCCGTTGATGGTGAAGCCCTGCTCGTACAACAACTCGCGAATGCGCCGAATCAACAATACTTCGTGGTGTTGGTAGTAACGCCGGTTGCCGCGCCGCTTGACTGGTTTGAGCTGGGTGAATTCCTGCTCCCAGTAGCGCAGCACATGGGGCTTCACCCCGCATAAATCGCTGACTTCGCCGATGGTGAAGTAGCGCTTGGCGGGGATCGGCGGCAGGGTGCCGCCACTGGCGCGTTCAGGCGTTCGCGGACCCGCCATGGTAGTGCGCCTCGACCATTGACTTCAGTTTTTGACTCGCGTGAAAGGTGACCACGCGGCGTGCGGTAATCGGAATTTCTTCTCCGGTTTTCGGGTTGCGCCCCGGGCGCTGCGGCTTGTCGCGCAACTGGAAGTTGCCGAAGCCGGAGAGCTTGACGCTTTGGCCGTTCTCCAGCGCGGTACGAATCTCTTCAAAGAAGGTCTCGACCATGTCTTTGGCTTCGCGTTTGTTCAGCCCGACCTTTTCAAACAGCAGATCGGCCAGCTCCGCTTTGGTGAGCGTGCCTTGGCTGTCGTCGTCGTCCTGACCGGCCTCGTTGGCTGGGAGCTTGTCTTCAAGAGTCATGTATTCCCGGCTAGTGTGTAGCCTGGCTCCTCCGCTTATGCGCGCAATCGGGCTTGATGCTTTTGTTCGGCTGCGGCGACCATCTGATTGATGGTTTCGTCGGCATCTGCATCTGTAAGTGTTTTCTGAGTATCTTGCATAACTACCCGGAATGCAAGGCTTTTTTCGGTTTCGGCGAGGGCGGAATCGGGCTTGGAGGGACGGTAATGATCGAACAGTTCGACGCTCGTCACGTGGTTGGCGGCGGCACTTTTTAGGGTGGCCAGCACGGCGGAGACCGGAATCGAAGCGTCCATTGCTAGGGAAATATCGCGATGCACCGGCGGGAAGCGCGACACGCTGCTGTGCCGGGCCTGTGGCAGTTGCGCCACAGGGGCCACCTCAACTTCGAACAGTACCGGCGCCGATAGCAAGCCGTACTCGCGCACCCACTTCGGGTGCAACTCGCCAATAAAGCCAATCACCGCGCCATTCAAGCTCACGGCGGCCGAGCGGCCCGGATGGAGCGCAGGGTGCGGTGCAAGGTGGGGTGACGCGTCGAACGTGGCTTGCAACGGGGCCAGCAGCGCTTCCAGGTCGCCTTTGAGGTCGAAGAAGTCGCAGGGGCGGGTTTTGACGCTCCATTGTTCTTGCGACGCTGGGCCGAAGGCAATCGCGCCGATCATCCGCGGTTGATTGAAACCGGCGACCGCGAGTGGGCCGTCAGCCGCGTCGGCGTCGCGACGGAACACGCTGCCGACCTCAAACGCGCGCACCCGCGATTGCTTGCGGTTGACGTTGTAAGCGACGTTCGCTACCAGACCGCCGAACAGGGTGGAGCGCATCACGCCCATCTGGCTGGCGATCGGGTTGAGCAGCTTGACCGGTTGGTGATTGGCAGCGAAATCGCGTTCCCACTTCTCGTCGACAAAGCTGTAGTTGATGACTTCGCGATAGTCGCGTGCTGCCAGAGATTGTTTCAGGCCGAGCAGGGAGCGCTGCGCTTCACGCGCCGGCATCATCGCGGCGCGGGTGCGCGGCGGCTCGGCGGGAATGTTGTCAAAACCGTGGATGCGGGCGACTTCTTCGATCAAGTCTTCTTCAATCGACAGGTCGAAGCGATAGGCTGGCGGCGTGACTTCGAGCGTCTCGCCCAAGTCTTTGACGGCTAAGCCGAGGCGCTCAAATGCGGCCAGCATGTCGCGCTTTTCCAGCGCGATGCCGAGCACTTTGCGGCAGCGCGCGATGCGCATTTGCACCGGGTCGCGCTTCGGCAGGTCGAGAATTTGATCTTCGACCGGGCCGGGCTGGCCACCGCAAATCTCCAGCACCAGAGCGGTGATGCGCTCGATGTGGGCGACGGTGGTGGAGAAATCGACGCCGCGCTCGAACCGGTGTCCCGCTTCGGTAGTGAAGTTAAACCGTCGTGCGCGCCCCTGAATTGCGGCGGGCCACCAGAACGCGGCCTCGATAAAAATTTCAGTCGTGTCGAGCGTCACCGCGCAAGCATCGCCGCCCATGATGCCAGCCAGCGCTTCGATTGCCGGGTTGCTGGCACAGTCAGTGATGACGCCGACAGTTTCATCGACTTCCACCGTTTGGCCGTTGAGCAGCTTGACCTGCTCGCCTGTTTTGCCCCAGCGTACATGCAGGTGGCGACCAGCAATTTTGGCAGCGTCAAAGATGTGCGACGGGCGGCCCAGCTCCAGCATGATGTAGTTGGAGATATCGACCAAGGCCGAGATGGGGCGCTGACCGGAGCGCTCCAGGCGATCTTTCATCCATTGCGGCGTTGCGGCGCGTGCATTCACGCCTTTGACCAGGCGGCCGGAAAAACGGCCACACAGGTCTTTTGCATGCACGGTGACCTGCAGGCGGTCTTGCGTGACTGCGCTGACCGGTGCAAAGGAGGGCAGCGTGAGCGTTGCACCAGTAAGGGCCGCAACTTCGCGCGCTACTCCCAATACCGACAGCGCATCCGCGCGATTCGGTGTCAGCTTGATCGTGAACAAGCTGTCGTCGAGATCAAGCACGCTACGCACATTGGTGCCTACAACCGCATTGGCCGGCAGCGGCAGCAAGCCCGAATGATCGTCCGACATGCCCAACTCACGGCCGGAACACAGCATGCCTTCGCTCTCGACTCCGCGCATTTTGGCGCGCTTGATTTCAAACTTTTTACCTTCGGCATCTGGCGGGAGAGCCGCTCCCACCAACGCGCACGGCACTTTCATCCCCGCTGCCACATTAGGCGCACCACAGACGATATTGAGCAATTGTGCTTGCCCGGCATCGACCTGACAGACGTTCAGGCGGTCGGCATTCGGGTGCTTCTCAAACGATTTAATTTCCGCAACGACCACGCCGGCGAACGGCGGCGCGGCAGCGGTGCGCTCTTCGACTTCAAGGCCGGCCATCGTGAGCGCATGCGCCAGTGCTTCGCTCGACAACGAAGGGTTGACGAAACTGCGCAGCCAGGTTTCAGAGAATTTCATCGTCAGTTAAATTGCTGCAAAAAACGCATGTCGCCGTCAAAAAACAAACGCAGATCATCAATGCCATAGCGCAGCATGGTGAGCCGCTCGATGCCACAGCCAAAGGCGAAGCCGATGTAGCGCTCTGGGTCGAGGCCCATGTTACGAATCACTTGCGGATGCACCTGGCCCGAGCCGGACACTTCGAGCCATTTGCCTTTCATCGGGCCGGACGAGAACGCTATGTCGATCTCCGCCGACGGTTCGGTAAACGGAAAGTAGGACGGTCGAAAACGCGCAGCAATCTGTGGGTCTTCAAAATAGGTACGCATGAAATCAAGGAACACGCCTTTGAGATCGGCGAAGCTCACGTCCTCGTCAATCCACAAACCTTCGACTTGGTGAAACATCGGCGAGTGAGTCGCGTCCGAGTCCACCCGGTAAGTGCGGCCCGGTGCGATCACCTTGATGGCGGGCATGCGTGCGGCACCGTTGTACTTTTCGACATGCATGCGCGCATAGCGAATCTGCATCGGGCTGGTGTGGGTACGCAACAGCAGTTGCTTGCCACTGGAGTCTTTGCCATCGACATAAAACGTGTCTTGCATCGAGCGGGCCGGGTGGTTCTCCGGGCTATTGAGCGCGGTGAAGTTGAACCAGTCGGTTTCGATTTCCGGGCCATCGGCAACGTCGAAGCCAATCGAGCGAAAAATCGCTTCGATGCGCATTTGGCCGATTGACACCGGATGCAAGCCACCGCGCTGCGGCGTGCGGCCGGGAAGCGACACGTCGAGCGCTTCGGCGGCCAGTTTGGATTCGAGCTTGAGATTGGCAAGGGCATCGCGCCGCGCATTGAGCGCAGTCTCGATTTCACTCTTGCCGGCGTTGATGCCTTCGCCCGCAGCTTTGCGCTCCTCGGGTGGCAGCTTGCCCAAGCCCTTGAGCAATTCAGTGAGCGCGCCGGCCTTGCCGAGAAAGCGCGCTTTCGCTTCTTCGAGTTGCGCGCCCTCATTGATCGCAGCGAACTGCGTCTTGGCGTCGGCAACGAGTGCGGTCAAGTCTTGCATGGTAGGTCTTGGATGATGAGTGTCCTGCAATATCAACAAAAAAGGCTGCGGGTTTGACGCGCAGCCTTTTTGCGGGATCGGAAGAACTTAAGCAGCAGCAGGCGCGGCAGGAGCGACGCTCTTGGCTTTTTCAACCAGAGCGAGGAATGCCGGTTTGTCCATCACTGCCAGATCAGCCAGTACCTTGCGATCGACTTCAATTGCCGCCTGCTTGAGGCGATTCATGAAGACGCTGTAGGTCATGCCGTGCTCGCGCACAGCGGCGTTGATCCGGGCGATCCAGAGGGCGCGGAACACGCGCTTTTTGTTACGGCGGTCACGGTAGGCATACTGCCCAGCCTTCATTACCGCTTCTTTGGCGATCCGGAATACATTCCCCCGGCGACCGCGAAACCCTTTTGCGTCGTCGAGGACTTTTTTGTGGCGTGCGCGCGCCGTTACACCGCGTTTAACTCGTGCCATGGTGTGGCTCCTGAATTGAGATTAAAAGAAAACGTGAACCAAGGGGTTATGCGTAAGGCAGCATGCGAGCAACTGATTTCAAATCAGCCTCGAACACACCGACAGTACCGCGCAAATGCCGCTTGTTCTTGGTGGTTTTCTTGGTCAGGATGTGGCGCTTGAACGCTTGGCCACGCTTCACAGTTCCACCTGGACGGACGACGAGGCGTTTCGCCGCGCTCTTTTTGGTCTTCATTTTAGGCATGACAACTCCTGTTTATTGGTCTCGCAAGGGGCCTTGCCGGAACCCGGCAAGAACTTCGGTTCCCTTCGACGACTTGTTTCAAACCCGTTTTTATTCACCTGGGTCTGGAAGGTGGACCGGCTTAATCTTTGACTGACTGCACCGTTAGCTTGTCGCTGCTGCTGGCGCCGCTGCTGCTGCTGCCGCGGCTACTGGTGCGGCTACTGGCGCTGCCGCCGCAACTACTGCGGGCTTAGCATCTGCCTTGGGCTTTACTTCGGGCTTCACCTCGGGTTTAGCACCAACCTTCGCATCCGGTTTTGCTTCCACCTTTTTCTTCACGCCGATTTCTTTTTTCTTCGGCCCCAGCATCATCACCAGCTGACGGCCTTCGAGCTTGGGAAACTGCTCAACCTGCGCATGCTCTTCGAGATCAGCCTTGACACGCTCCAACAACTGAAACCCAAATTCCTGGTGCGCCATTTCACGACCGCGAAACCGCAGCGTTACTTTTGCCTTGTCACCTTCAGCGAGAAACTTGATCAGATTGCGTAGCTTGATGTTGTAGTCACCATCATCGGTCATCGGGCGGAATTTGACTTCCTTGACCTGAATCTGCTTTTGCTTGAGTTTCGCTTCATGGGCGCGCTTTTGTTCCTGATAGCGGAACTTGCCGTAGTCCATGATGCGACACACTGGCGGCACCGCCGTCGGTGCAATCTCAACCAGATCCAGTTCTGCCGCTTCTGCTTGCTGCAATGCATCGGCGATCAGAACAATGCCTAAGGGTTCGCTATTGATCCCCACCAAGCGCACCTCTCGCGCAGTGATTTCACTGTTGAGGCGCTGCGTGCGTTCCTGAGCTATTTAAGTTTCTCCTTCAAAATTGATCGAATATGCCCCTGGGCGGTGCGAACCGGAGTTCACGCCACCTACGCTTTGTTTTGCACTTCGTTTTGAAGACGCTCAATCAACGCGCTTTGGGGCATCCCACCAAGATCCTGATTGCCCCGGGCCCGGACGGCCACTGTGCCTGCCGCCATTTCCTTGTCACCCACGACAATCAGGTAAGGAATTTTTTGCAGACTATGTTCACGTATTTTATACGAAATCTTCTCGTTCCGCAAATCGGCATTGACTCTAAACCCGTGTTTTTTAAGGCTTTGTTGTATTTGTACGGCGTAATCAGCCTGCGCCTCGGTGATGCTCAGTACGCTCGCCTGCACCGGTGCCAGCCAGGCCGGAAAAGCGCCGGCGTGATTCTCGATCAAGATGCCGATAAAGCGTTCCATTGAGCCGACAATCGCGCGGTGCAGCATCACTGGGCGATGGCGTGCGTTGTCTTCAGCGACATACTCGGCACCAAGCCGTTCGGGCATGTTGAAGTCCACCTGCATGGTGCCGCATTGCCACACCCGGCCTAATGCATCTTTCAGCGAATACTCGATTTTCGGCCCGTAAAACGCCCCTTCGCCCTTCAGTTCTTCCCATTCGACGCCGCAGGCGTTGAGTGAGTCGGCCAGCGCTTTTTCGGCTTTGTCCCACGACTCATCCGAGCCAACCCGCTTGGCCGGCCGGGTCGAGAGTTTGTAGATCACGTTGGTGAAACCGAAATCGACGTAGACTTTTTGCAACAGGCGGGTGAACGCCAGGCATTCATCCTGAATCTGCAATTCGGTGCAAAAAATGTGACCATCGTCCTGGGTGAAACCGCGCACGCGCATGATGCCGTGCAGCGAGCCTGAAGTCTCGTTGCGATGGCATTGGCCGAACTCGCCATAACGCAAGGGCAGGTCGCGATACGAGCGCAAGTCCGAGTTGTAGACTTGAATATGGCCAGGGCAATTCATCGGTTTCACCGCGTAGTCGCGGTTCTCCGAGGCCGTGGTGAACATGTTGTCCTTGTAGTTCTCCCAGTGGCCGGAGCGCTCCCACAGGCGGCGATCCAGAATCTGCGGGCAT
>JAYVSR010000208.1:0-7104 GCA_043775155.1 Burkholderiales bacterium
ATCACCCGTGACGTGCTCGATTCAAAAGGCGAGCCATCGTTCGGCCGCGCTGCGCTGGCAGCACTCGACAATGCGCCGAACATCGAGTGGGAATATTTGCCGGAGAAGGTGGCGGAACTAAACGCTGACCATGCCGCCACTTACGACGCGCTCTACATCAACGCGGCGCGCGCCCCCGCCGCTCTGGTCGCGCGCGGCGATTGCCGCTTGCGCGTGGTGGCGCGGCACGGCGTCGGCTACGACTCGGTCGATGTCGCGGCGATGACGAAGGCCGGCGTGCTGGTCACCAACACGCCGTGGGCGATGCCGCGCCCAGTGGCGACGATTGCGTTGACCTTCATGCTCGCGCTGGCCGGCAAGATGGTGCTCAAAGACCAGCTCACGCGCAGCGGCCGCTGGAACGAGCGGATGGACAACATGGGCATCGGCCTGACCGGTCGCACCCTCGGTGTCGTCGGCGCCGGGCGGATCGGCAAGGAACTGCTGCGCATGGCCTCGGTGTTCGATTTGAAACTGCTGGCCGCTGACCCGAACGTAAGCGATGTTGAGCTTGGCTACATCGGCACCAGGCGCGTTGAACTGTCCACGCTGATGCGCGAGTCCGATTTCGTCGTGGTCTGCGCCCTGCTCGACGAAAGCACGCGCCATCTGATCGGGGCGGCGCAGTTTGCGCAGATGAAACCGTCGGCGTATTTCATCAACGTCGCGCGCGGCCCGATTGTCGATGAGCGCGCCTTGATCGAGGCGCTGCAAAGTAAACGCATCGCCGGTGCCGCCACCGATGTGTTCGAGCAGGAGCCGGTCGGCAACGACAACCCGCTTCTCAAAATGGACAACGTCATCGTCACGCCGCATTCACTCTGCTGGACCGACGAGTGCTTTCACAACATGGCCTCGATTGGCTTGAAGAGCATCGCCGATATTCTGGCCGGCAAGCTGCCGGAATTTTTGGTCAATCGTGATGTGCTGAACCATGCGCGCGTCCGCCAGTGGTTGGAAGCTTGAATCCAACCCGGCGCAAGGCGGGCTGAACAACGCGGGCTGAAGCCAAACCGGTACCCGTTACGTATTGATGCGGATGATCGGCGGCATGGCTCTGCGAGTATGCTGTGACGGTCAAACTGATGCGGTAACTTTGAAGGAGTGTGAATATGTTGATGAAATTCTTCCCGGCAGCAACGCTGGCAGTGTGTGCGGCCTTGCTGGTTCCTACGATAGAGGCACAGGCACAGGCCCCCGTTACGCCGCAAAGCGCCCTGGACGCAGCCATCTCAGGCCCGCAGCGCAGCGCGGCAAACAAGGCGCGCGATGTTTACCGCAATCCAAAAGAGACATTGTTGTTCTTCGGTTTCAAGCCGGAGATGACGGTAGTGGAAATCTGGCCTGACACCGGCTGGTTCGCAGAAATTCTGGCGCCAGCACTGCGCGAAAAAGGCCGTTATGTGGCCGCCCGCTATGCCGCCAATCACCGCACCAGCACCTCCGGGCGTCGCGCCGGGGATGCCGCATTTGAGGCAAAAATGAAGGCCTACCCGGCGGCCTACGACCGCGTGGTGTTGAGCGAGCTGGCGCAACCGGACCGGCTGGCGATGGTGCCGCCTGGCACTGCCGACCTGGTGTTGTCATTTCGCAGTGTCCACGTCTGGGCCTATGGCGGCTATGAAGATGACATGTTCAAGGCGGCTTTCGATGCGCTCAAGCCGGGAGGTATCTTGGGCGTCACCGATCACCGCGCGCCAGAGGATTGGAGTCGCCGCAAGCAAGTCAATTCGGGCTACGCCAGCGAAGGTTTTGTGATTGCCGCCGCGCAGAAGGCCGGGTTTCGGCTGGACGGCAAATCAGAGGTCAGCGCCAATCCGAAAGACACCAAAGAGTATTCCAAGGGCGTGTGGGCGCTGCCGCCCTCGCTCGCCTATGGCGATGTGGATCGCGAAAAGTATTTGGCGATCGGGGAGTCTGACCGCCTGGTGCTCAAGTTCGTCAAACCGTAGGGTAGATCGACAGGAGAATGAAAGACGGTAGCGAGGCGCTGCGCGACTGGGTCGAGCGGCACGGCCGGCTGTTCATCCTCACCGGCGCGGGCGTGAGCACGGCGTCGGGCATTCCCGGCTATCGTGATCGAAACGGGGCATGGCAGCGCACGCCGCCGGTGACGCATCAGGAATTCACCGGTAGCCTGGCGGTGCGCCGGCGCTACTGGGCGCGCAGCGTGCTGGGCTTTCCGGTGATCGCCAACGCGCAACCCAATCCGGCACACCGCGCGCTGGCGCAACTGGAGCAGGCCGGACGCATCGTCCATCTGGTGACGCAAAACGTCGATGGTCTGCATCAACAAGCGGGCAGTGTGAATCTGACCGAGTTGCACGGCAGCATCCGCCAGGTGGTGTGTCTGGAGTGCAACGCGGTCTCGGCGCGTGCGCTTTTGCAAGAGCGCTTGCTCGCGCATAACTCGCAGCGTGCGACGCGCAGCGCCATCGCTGCCCCGGACGGTGATGCTGACCTCGAAGGCAGTTTCGATCATGTCGTGGTGCCACCTTGCCAGGCCTGTGGCGGCATGCTCAAGCCCGATGTGGTGTTCTTTGGTGCCGGGGTGCCGCGCGCCCGGCTCGACACTGCGCTCGATGCGCTGGAGAACGCCGATGCGATGCTGGTGGCAGGCTCGTCCTTGATGGTCTACTCCGGCTACCGCTTTTGCCTGCGTGCGCAACAGCTGGGCCGACCGATTGCGGCGATTAATCAGGGCCGCACGCGGGCCGATGGATTGTTTGGGTTGAAAGTGGAGCAGGACTGCGCGGCGGTTCTGGCGGCGCTGGCCGGGCGGCTTGCGCTAGACCCGGCGTGATCGAATTTGGTGTGGCCCGTGGCGGTACGCGTTAGCGCATCCAGCGCTCGCGCAAACTCTTGAGTCCATCAAAAAACGTTTTACCGAAGGTGGAGACCTGCACGTCTTCGGCGACGCTCGCCACTTCGACTTTTTGAGTTTGCGCCAGCTGCGGTGTTTGTTGAAACGCGAGATAGCGCGCCAGTGCTGCATGCAGATGCCCGCGCAGCAGTTTGACACCTACCGGTTTGTTGAGGAAGCGGAAAATCTGCGTCTGGTTGATCAGCTCGATCACCAACTCCGAATCCGACGCTTCGGTGGCGACGATGGCGAGCAATCGCGGGTTCACCTGCTTGACCACCTTGAGCAGTTCGGTGATCTGGCCATTGCCAAATTCGACATCGGCGATCACCACCGCGACTTCATCTTTCTTCATCGTCTCCAGCGCAGCGTCGAGGCTGGCCGCGTGCCACACCGCGCACTGGCTGCCAATCAGTTCACGCACCACGCGTACCATCGCGTCGTCCGGGTCGATCACCATGATGCCCGCTTCAATTCGCGCTGGCAGCTCTGCCGCGCTCACCTTGGCATCCGCCAGTTCGAGGCCGATGGTGGTGGCTTCGAACACGATGCGCTGCAACTCCGGGGTGTCCCACGGCTTGCTGATGAAGCGATAGACCTCGCCATCGTTGATCGAGCCGACGATGGCGGCGAGATCGGAGTAACCGGTCAACAAAATGCGCACGCTGTTGGGGGAAATGCCGCGCGAGCGGCGCAGCAGCTCAACGCCGGCCATCTCGGGCATGCGCTGGTCGCTGACGATGACGTGGATCTGATACTTCTTGATGAACTCCAACGCCTTGTTGCCGTCGGTAGTGGTGAAGACGTGAAAGCGGTCGCGGAATTGGGATTTCAGTGCAGTGAGAATGCGCTCTTCATCGTCGATGAACAGCACGCGCGCTTTTTTGACGCTGTCGTCGAGCTTGATGCTGCTGCCGGTGACGCCTGGCGCCGGGGCTTCAGTCGGCGCGGCCGCCGGGATTGCATTGTGCGCGATGGCAGGCATGTCGCCGGCCGGTGTGGTCAGCATGCGCACTGCGTTCATCAAGGCGGCGGTGCTGGCGGTGAGCGCGCTTTCATTGCTTGGTGCCTCTGCTGTACGGGTCCCTGGCGCGCCGGTCGAGGCAGCACCCGCCGCCGCTACCGGCGCGCTGGTCTTTTCGATCCGCGCCGCTTCAACCGCTTCTTTGAGTGCGAGGGAAAACTCCGGTGCGCTTTGATAACGCTGCGTCGAATTTTTCGCCAGCGCCTTCATCAGCACAGCGTCGAGGCGCGGCGAGAGCTCCAAATTAATCCGCGAGGGCAGTTCCGGCATTTCGCTCAGCACCAGACGCATGAGTGTGACGGCGTTGCCGCTGAACGGCTTCTTGCCAGCCAGCAACTCGTAGGCGATCACGCCGACCGAATACAAATCAGCCGGTGCATTGATCTCGTGTCCGGCGAACTGTTCGGGCGACATATAGTGCAAGGTGCCGACCACTTCACCGGCTTGAGTGACGCCGGTCGCTTCAGTTCGGGCGATACCGAAGTCACTGATCTTGATCCGGCCATCGTTGTTGATCAGGATGTTCGACGGTTTGATGTCACGGTGCACCACGCCTTCCGCATGCGCATGGCCGAGGCCATCCAGAATCTGGCGGATGATCTCGGCACTCTCGGCAACACTGTAGCTGTCGCCGCGCGACAGATGGTGCATCAGCGTGGTGCCGTGGATCAGCTCCATCACGATGTAGGCGAGCTCGTCGTCTTCACCGTAGTCGTAAATCTGCACGATGCGCGGATGCGCGAGGCGCCCGACCGCTTGGGCTTCATGGCGAAAGCGCGCCAGCACTTGCGAGACTTCATCGGGCACCAGCATTGACTTGGTGATTGCTTTGATCGCCACGCCGCGCGCAATCGCGCGGTCGTAGCCGCGATACACCACGCCCATGCCGCCCTGGCCCAAGATGCCGTGAATCTCGTATTTGCCGATCTGCTCCGGGTGATTCGGCGTCATCGGCTAGGCGTCTTCTGCGCGCGTAGTGGCGGATGCGGCGGCCTTGCCTGCGGCGCTTGCCGCGGGTGCTGCGGCAGGCGGCGTCAGCGCTGTCAGCGGCAAGCGCACGCTAAACCGCGTCGCGCCCGGCTGCGACACCACCTCGATGCGGCCGCCATGCTCCTCGATGATCTTGTACGAAATCGACAAACCCAGGCCGGTGCCTTTGCCGATTTCCTTGGTGCTGAAAAATGGGTCGAAAATTTTTGGTAGCACCTCAGGTGCGATGCCCTTGCCGTTGTCCGCCACTTCGGCGATAACCTGATCGCCCTCGTGCCGCGTCGTCAGGGTGATCGCGCCGCCCGGCACACCGTCAAGCGCTTGCGCCGCGTTGGTGATCAAGTTGAGAAACACCTGATTGATCTGCGACGGTGAGCACATCGCATCAGGAAGCGTGCCGAACTGTTGATGCACGGTGACGGACTTCAACAAATGTTTCGCCAGCAAGAGCGTGCTGGTGAGGCCGTCGTTGAGGTTGAAGTTAGCCACCTTGCTGCGGTCGAGACGGGAAAAATCTTTCAGGTGGCCGACGATTTCGGCCATCTGCCCAGTGCCATAGATGCCATCGTTCACCAGCGTGGTTAATTCTTCCACCACGCCATTTTGTTTGAGCTGGGCGAGCTGTTGCGAGACCAGCGCGAACTGGCTCGACAGCGCCTGCGGGTCAGCGTTCGCGCCCGCTTGCAACAGCATGAGCAACTTTTCCGATTCACCCAGCGCGCCGCCGAGCGCGGGCAGTTTGTCCGCGACTGTGCCGAGGCTGTTTTTCACATAAGCGAGTGGCGTGTTGATCTCGTGCGCCACGCCCGCCACCATCTGGCCGAGCGACGACATTTTTTCCGACTGGATCAGTTGCGCCTCCGACTCTTTTAAATGCTTCAAGGCGTCGGACAACTCGGCGGTGCGCTCCACCACGCGCCTTTCGAGGCTGGTGTTGGCGGCTTTTAAACGGTAAGCCAGCCAGCCGAGCAAAATCAGCAGCGCACCGGCGTAACCGATCAGGTAGGCGCGATACACCTCCTTCTCTTGCAGCGTGGTTTCGAGCTCGCGGTTGAGCGAGAGCGTGAGGTTGTTGAGCAGCGGCCCAGCCGAGAGCGTGCTGATCTGCGCCACCAGTTTTTGCTCGGCAGCTTTGCGGGCGAGAAAGGTCTGTCCCGCTTCGCGTACCTGTACCCCTTTGGGCAGCAATGCTTCGGGCAGCGCACCGATGGCGGGCCGCAGATCGTCCAGCGCAGCTTCGACATCACGCGCGTCGCGGCCCTGCCAGTAGTAGAGCGGTGCCGCATTGGCGAGGCGCACGAGCGCGCCATCGAGACCAGCGATCAGATTTTTTTGTTCCGCCACCTGTGCGCCCAACTCGACACTGGTGCGCCCCACCACGTCGAGCGCGGCACGCGATGCCGAGTTTTGCGTTTTGAATTCCTCGAGCAATTGCGCCTTCTGCCGCACCGCGAGCGAAATCTCCAGCATGTTGGCCGACAGGGCCGGGCTCGACACGCCGCGCGCCGTGTTGGCGAGACGGCGCAGCACACCTTCGACTGCCACGCGGCTGTCTACCAACACCGTGGTCGCTACATCGCGTTCGGCGCGCGTGCGCAGCACATCGGCATCCCAGCGCAGGTCAACGTCCTTCAATTCGCGCAACAAGCCGAGCACTTCGTTCTGCTCGCGCATGTCCACCGCTTGTGTCTTGTCGTAGAGAAACGCGAGCACGCCAATCAGTGCAAGCGCCGCGAACCCCATCAGGGCGTTATGCAGGAAAGCCGGAGTCTTCATCTTTATGACCGCGTCATGGGGCGCGATTTGTTGTGTTCAAAAGTATAGGGCATTGCCACTTTGCGACGCACAAAATCGCGCTGATTTGCTCATAATACAAATTCGTATGCCGTTTCAGGCGGTGTGCTTTCCGATTTATAAAATCGCCAAAGTGCGGCAGGCCCACTACATCATGTTTGATCGGCATCATCTGGGCTATCGCAATTGGTTTGAGCGCTTTTACTGCGAATACTGCACCTATGCCAATGGCTTGTTGGCATAGATGTCCAAAACATGGCGCGACGTGTTTTCGTGAGGGCTGCAATGAAGCTAGAGCTTGGAGATTTACCTCGACCGAACCACCTGTTATCCTAAGCACATGACCCCGAAAGAACTCGCCGAGCATAAGTCCGTCCCCAAGCGATTGGCAGCC
>JAYVSR010000209.1:0-3594 GCA_043775155.1 Burkholderiales bacterium
ATCGACCTGGTGCTGTTTCTCAACGGCATTCCGGTCGCGACGGTGGAACTGAAGACCGACTTCACTCAGAGTGTGGAAGATGCGATTGACCAGTATCGCTTCGACCGCATGCCCAAGCCAAAAGGCCAGGCGGCGGAACCGCTGTTGGCGTTTCCGTCCGGGGCGCTGGTGCATTTCGCGGTGAGCAACAGCGAAGTGCATATGGTGACCAAGCTCGATGGCCCGTCTACCGTATTTCTGCCGTTCAACCAAGGCAACGAGGGCGGGGCCGGTAACCCGCCCAACCCGAAAGGCGGGCATCGCACTGCCTATCTGTGGGAACAGGTGTGGTCGCGGGAGGGGTGGCTGGAAATTTTGGGCCGTTACTTGATCGCGCGGCGGGACAACAAGAAGCAGATCACCGAAATCATCTTTCCGCGCTTTCACCAGCTTGATGTCACGCGCAAGTTGCAGACGGCAGTGTTGCATGCCGGGCCGGGCACCAAATACCTGATCCAGCATTCGGCCGGCTCGGGCAAGACCAATTCGATCGCGTGGACCGCGCACTTCCTGGCGGAACTGCACGACGCGCAGAATCAAAAGATGTTCGACACCGTGCTGGTGGTGTCGGATCGCACCGTGATTGACTCGCAGTTGCAGGAGGCTTTGTTCGACTTTCAGCGCACCACCGGCGTGGTGGCGACGATCAAGGGCAATGAGGGCAGCAAGAGCGCCGAACTGGCCGAGGCGCTGAACGGCACCAAGAAAGTGGTGGCCTGCACGATCCAGACCTTTCCCTTCGCGCTCGAAGCGGTGCGCGACCTGGCTGCTACCGAGGGCAAGCGCTTCGCAGTGATCGCCGACGAGGCGCATAGCTCGCAGACCGGCGAGGCGGCGTCCAAACTCAAGGCCGTGCTCTCCCCTGAGGAACTGAAGGAATTGGGCGATGGCGGCGAAGTGAGCGCAGAGGACGTGCTGGCGGCGCAAATGGCGGCGCGGGCGGATGACGGCGGCATCACCTTCGTGGCTTTCACGGCGACGCCGAAGAACAAGACGATGGAAATTTTCGGCACGCGACCGGACCCGGCGCGCAAACCGGCACCGGACAACATTCCCGCGCCGTTCCACGTGTATTCGATGCGCCAGGCGATCGAGGAGAAATTCATCCTCGATGTACTCAAGAACTACACGCCCTACAGCCTGGCGTTCAAGCTGGCGCATGACGGCAAGGAATACGACGACCAGGAGGTTGAACGCAGCGCTGCGCTCAAGCGCGTCATGGGCTGGGTGCGCTTGCACCCCTACAACATCGCGCAAAAGGTCGAAATCGTCGTCGAGCATTTCCGCGACCATGTGGCGCCGCTGCTCAAGGGCCAGGCGAAGGCGATGGTGGTGGTGGCGAGCCGGGTGGAGGCGGTGCGCTGGCAGCTCGCCATCGACAAATACATCAAGAGCCGTGGCTACAAGATCGGCACGCTGGTGGCTTTTTCTGGCGAGGTGATCGACAAGACTTCGGGACCGGATGGGTTTACCGAGAACAACAAGGTGCTGAACCCCAACCTCAAAGGGCGCGACATTCGTGAGGCTTTCAAAGGCGACGAATACCAAATTCTGCTGGTGGCCAACAAGTTCCAGACCGGATTTGACCAGCCGCTGTTATGTGGCATGTATGTGGACAAGCGCCTGGCGGGCATTCAGGCGGTGCAAACCCTGTCGCGTCTGAACCGCGCCCATCCTGGCAAGGACACCACCTACGTAATTGACTTCGTCAATGGTGCAGACGAAGTGCTGGCGGCGTTCAAGACTTACTACTCGACCGCCGAACTATCGGCCACCACCGACCCGCATCTGGTGTTTAACCTGCGCGCCAAGCTCGACGCTGCCGGGCATTACGACGATTTCGAGGTCAATCGTGTGGTCGAGGTGGAACTCGACCCCAAGGCCAAACAAAGCGAACTCGTCAAGGCGCTGGAGCCGGTGTTCGACCGCGTGATGAAGCGCCACAAGGCGGCGGCCGATGCTCTGAAGCTGGCGCGCGCAAACGAGGATGAAGCGGGTATCAAGACCGCGCAAAACGATTTGAACGCGCTGGTCTTGTTCAAGAACGACATGGGTGCCTACGTCCGCCTCTACACCTTCCTTTCACAGATATTTGACTATGGCAACACCGCCATTGAGAAGCGCGCGATTTTTTACAAGCGGCTATTGCCTTTGCTGGAATTTGGTCGTGAACGCGAAGGCATCGATTTATCGAAGGTTGTGCTGACTCACCATCACCTCAAGGACTTGGGCAAAAAGCCGATGCTGTTGGGCGATGGAAAAACCTATCCGCTCGATCCCATCTCCAATTCCGGTGGCGGCAGCGTGCAGGAGAAACAAACGATCTATATGGCTGCATTGATCGAGAAAATAAACGATTTGTTCGACGGCGAACTCACGAGTCAAGACAAGCTGGTCTACGTCAATAGCGTAATCAGGGGAAAGCTGCTTGAATCAGAAACGCTGCGGCAGCAAGCCGCGAACAACACAAAAGAGCAGTTCGCCGGCTCGCCAGACCTGAAAGCCGAATTGCTGAACGCGATCATGGCTGCGCTTGACGCGCACAACGCGATGAGCACGCAGGCCTTGAATTCGGAGCGGGTGCAGAGCGGGATGAAGGACATTCTGCTCGACAACGCGAATTTGTACGAGTCGCTCCGCGGTCAGCCTGCTCGATAAGTCCGGCTTGTATCTTCTTTTGCCTCAAGGCGATTGCTGCGCTCACCCTAAAATTGTTGCATGCACTTTCCAGCCGCTGACGCTCCTGTGTTCCCATTCAAGCGCACCTGTCCGTTCGACCCGCCCCCTGAGTACGCCGCCGCGCGCGCGCAAGGGCAGGTCACACCGGTCACACTGTGGAACGGCAAGCGCGCTTGGCTGGTGACGCGGCATGCCGAGATTCGCGCGGTGCTCGAAGACGACAAGCGTTTCTCCGGGCAGATGGCGCATTCGGATTTTCCTGCCGTCACCGAAGCGCGCGTGGCGGCGGATCGCAATGAACGCGCCTTTGTCGGCATGGACAATCCGGCGCACGATCAATACCGGCGCTTGTTTCAGCGCGAGTTTTCGGCGCGCCATATGGTGGCGATGAAGCCGGCGATTGCCGGGATCGCCGAACACTTGATTGATGAGTTGATGACGCAGCCGCAACCGGCCGATCTGGTGCCGGTGCTGGCGGTGAAGTTTCCGTCGCTGGTGATGTCGGCGCTGTTCGGCTCGCCGTATGAAGATCATGAGTTCATCATCCGCTGCGCAGCGGCGCGCCATGGCTTGACGCAATCGCCGGAGGAGGCGGAGTCGATGGCGCGTAAGCTGGTGGCGTATGTGCGCAAGTTGATTGATACGACAGAATCTGCATTGAATACGGCATCCGGTGATGGAGCCTCTGACAACGCTTTTAACAACGCATCCGACGACATGGTGAGCCGCGTCATCACCAACGCGATCTTGCCGGGCAAGCTCTCACGCGACGACTTCGCCGAGATCGGCGCGATGATCCTGCGCGCCGGCCACGACACCACCACCAACATGATCGGCATGGGCACGCTGCTGCTGATGCAGAACCCGGATCAATGG
>JAYVSR010000210.1:0-6491 GCA_043775155.1 Burkholderiales bacterium
ACGTCGCGAAACAATTTATGCGTTAGCGCCGGATGCACTTTCATGAGCTGATCAGCATCGATTCCAAAATACGAAATGTTATTGCGGAAAGGACGCAAGCCAATTTTGGTATTTTCGTAAAAGTCGCGCTTGCCTAACTCGAGGAAACGGCCGAACGGCTTTAGCACACGCAAATTCCGATTGATGGCCTCGCCTGCAAGCGAATTCAGCACTACGTCCACACCTTCGCCGTTGGTAATACTCAGAATCTGATCGGCAAATGCGTTCGAGCGAGAATCGAAGACATGATCTGCACCCAACAGCCGTACAAAATCGCGCTTCTCATCAGAACCGGCAGTGGCAAAAATTTCTGCGCCACAGGATTTCGCTAGCTGAATCGCTGCGATACCGACACCGCCCGCGGCGCCGTGAATAAGAATACGCTCGCCTTCGCCGAGCCTTGCTAGATGGTTGATCGCGTAGTGTGCGGTGAAAAATGTGCTCGGGATTGTCGCCGCCGCTTCGAATGAGATGCCGACAGGAATACGGGAAACCGCACCTTCGCTGGTTAGCACGCGATTGCTTAAACTGGACGGGCCGAACGCAACCACATAGTCACCAATTTCAAAACCCGTGACGTCGCTGCCAACGGCGGTGACGACACCCGCGCACTCGAGGCCCAGGCTGGGACCCGCAAAACCATCTTCAACAGCTTCATCTGAAAGCAGGCCAAGCGCATACATGACATCACGGAAATTAAGCCCCGTCGCGCGGACCTCAATTTCCACTTGATCACCTTGCGGGGCGACGTATGCATTGGGTTCCCAGCGCAGATTGCGCAACTGTCCCGGGAATTGAAAGCCAAGGCGAATAGTCGGCTGAACATTCGGCGCCGCGCTGCCCGTATCGGCATAATTGCCAGGTACCCGTTGACGAACGGATGACGGCCGCAGCGAGCGCGGCTCGACCCGCAATCGCGGCACGTACCGCGCGCCTGAAGCAGTGAGCAGGACCTCATTCTCGCCATTCGCAACGCCATCCAGCACGGCTTGAGAAATCTCGCACGCGATCGCTTTCGCGGCGATTTCCGACCCGCTGCCAGCCTCAACATCAAGCAAGCGCACCGAGACATGCGACGGCTCATTCATCAACGTCCGCCCCATTCCCAACAGCGTGGCATCGCGCGTCGCCGCCATGGTGGCCTTGCGGCCGGGTAGCAAGCTACTGCCCGCGCCGGCTGTCACCAGCCATAGTGTAGTTTTGATATGACAAGTCTCTAATGCTTGCAAAACGTTAGCGGTAATTGCACAGCGCTCAATCTGGGCCGCGAGCAGATTCATCGTCGTCGGCTCATTAACCGTGTCCACAAGTCCACACATGTGCAACACACCATCGATATTTGGATGCCGAGATTTAACATCAGATAACATCAGCTCTACCGCCGCCACATCGCCAAAATTAAGCTCGTATCTGGCGTCTGCGAAACCCACGGTTTCGCCGCTTGCTGGCGCGCGGGCACACGAATGTCTCGCCACAATAACTTCATCTCCGTGCGCACCAACACGGTGGTGAATAGAGTTTGTAATTTCTCGAGAATACGAAACGCGCGAGACAGCGCCAGATGTGTGTACTCCCGATGCTGGAAAGCTATCAACCAGCGCAATCCAAACACGCTTATTTGCGGCATTGAGGTTTGTAGAAATCGTGGCATCGGTACCAGTGTTGGTCACGAGCATCGGCTTTGCACGCCTGCCTGCTTGTGCAAGCAGCAAATACGGACTATTCGGGGCAGCGGGGTCGAAGGGTATCAGCTGAATATGAGCGAAACCCATGGCATCAAGCCGAGCGCGCCAGTAGGTTGGTGAGCGTTGAATAGAAGCAACTTCATCTGTTGACGATGGCCACCAGCTTCTTGTTCCGCCAAAAACAAAATCTGCCCATCGAGATGACGGAATTCCCAGCATCAATAGCGACCCGCCTGCGGCCAGCACGTTACGAACATATTCGGCCGCGACGCGTTCGTCTTCCTCAAAACTAAAGTCGCACGAAACGATAGCGAGCTGGAAGGCGGATTCGGTCGCGCTTCGTTTTGCGGCGGGCTCTTGCACGTTTCCGTTCGTTGCAAGCAACTTTACCTCGATACGAGCGAATTTCTCCTGCAAGCGACGGCCCTCCTCAGCGCTAGCCGCGTTTGTGGTCGCAAAAACGTAATCGCACCGATCAGGGTCGAGCGAGTGACATAGGTCTCCGGCAAACATTGGCATACCATCACTGATCTCAACGACACGAAGTCGTTGCCCTTCAGGCAATTTTTCGGCCATCGAAGCGAGCGTATTTCGAATCGCGTGGCCAATGCCTAATCGCCCCTCGCTACCGATAACATGCTGAAATAGTCGGGGCAGTGTGCATTCACGGGGCAACAAAGTGCACAGTGTCGCCTCGCCCTGAATCAACGATCCAAGATTTCTACCGATTCTGCCAACCGCATTCAGTATGGGCAGACGGTCAGGATGATCGGCGATCAAACTATTCCAGATGTCCTGCGACGTGGGTGCACCTTCTGGCATATTCAAGCGGTACACGCTGTTGTCATCAACGATCAACTCATCTTCGCTCAGGATATGCAGTAAGCGAGCCAATAAAGGTGCGCACTCTGAATTGTCTGCGTCATATCGCGCAACAATATCAGTGCGAAGGCTGACGCCAGCATCATTCAAATCATTGAGCGCCTCCACCGCAAAACTCGCGCAGAGTGCGTCTAGCAATGGCTCAACTTCTTCGACATACGCTGCCACCGCACCCTGCGCCGCAATCTTTTCCACTGCAACGTTCAATGCATGTGCAAAACCATCATGTGCGCCGTCCAGGACCCATGCTGCGGATGACGGGAAAGGTTGGGGGATCGCGTGATAATTAAGCAAGCGTAGATGATCTGCGGCATCTTTGCGCAGACGAATACTGCGGAAACGCGCATCTTTAACCCACCCTATCAACACGCCATGCTCGTCGAATAACGAAAAATTTGCACTCAGCGAATGTGGGGAATGTCGCAGCAACGTCGCTCGAACGAAAGCCGGCACTGCGCTGTTGCCCGTGAAAAATAATCGGCCGATTTTCGTTGGCACATAGGCGATGCCGGTCTGCGTCGCTGCACGGTTTTGCATCAAATGAATAATAAGTTGGAACGTACAATCCAGCATTGCCGGGTGGATCAGATATTTATTGATATCTGTTTCGATTGCACGCGGCACTTGTAGTTTTGCCCAAACGTCGTTGCCCTCGACCCAACCTGACTCAACCGCCTGAAACGCCGGCCCGTAATTCAAACCCACGGCTTCAGTAAGGGCCAGATGGCGGGACGCATTAAAATCAGCCGCTCTCGCCGGTAGCGCTAGCGGCGCAACACTGGTTGTAATGCCCAATAAATTTTCCGGCTCACCCGGAAATCGGCCGGTCGCATGCAGCGTCCAGCCGTCTTCGCTTTGCTGGGCTTTGCCACGAATCGTAAAGCTGCCGTCAGATGGGTCAACCACCACACGAAGTGTTTTGGAATGTTCCTGGCTAAGCATCAGCGGTGATCGTATTTCCAGTTCTTCAATTTCAACCGGACCGCTATGTGCCGCTCCGTCTTGCACATCCGTGCGCAACTGCGCGCTTGCCGCCAGCGCCAGTTCTGCAAACGCGGTGCCGGGGAAAACAGTGCCATCACCAACAATATGGTCCGCCAGCATGGGATTGTCGCTGGCGTCAATATGATTCTCCCAGGCAAACTCCTGCTGACTCAGTCTGAACCCCAGTAATGGATGCACCTTTCGGCGTTGCAGCAACTTTAACGAGTCCGGCGTCACAGCGTGGGTAAGCGTTTCGCGTTGCCAAGGATAGGTCGGCAATTCAGCAAACGGGGCCGTATGCGGAAACAACATCTTCCAATCGACTGCAACGCCCGCAATCAGCGTTTGCGACAGGGCACCCCATACACGGCGGGCACGATCATCGCCGCGTTGGAGGGTGGTGATCACACGACCCTGCAGCTTTGCCTCCTTGAGGCTGTCGTTTATATAGCTTCGCAAAATTGCATGCGGTCCGATCTCAACAAAAACCCGGATGCCCTCTTGCTGGATATGCGTAATGGCGTTCGCAAACAGTACTGGCTTGCGAATATTTTGCCACCAATATTCGGCTGTTAATACATCGCCCGAAACGGGCGCACCGGTCACCGTGGAAACAAATGTCACCTGCGTTTCGCCGGGACGTATTGCGCCTAAGCATTGATGAATACCTGCCTTGATTCCATCCATCGCCGGACTGTGGAAGGCATAGTCTAAATCGAGCCGTTTGTAACCGATGATGCGCTTGGCCAACTCAGCCTCAAATAATGTGAGGGCGCTGTTATCGCCTGCGATCGTGACGCCGCGGGAGCTATTTACGCCGGCGAGCGCAATTGATTCCGCAAACCCAGTTTCAGTCAATAACGCACGCGCGGCTTCCAACCCCAAGGCAACCGCCGACATTTGCCCCATGCCTTTGGTTTTCCCTTGCAATGCGCTCCGGTGATAGATCACCTGCACCGCCTGTTCAAGCGTAAGCGCGCCGGCAGCCCATGCGGCCGCGACCTCACCCACACTGTGTCCTGCCACCGCGGCTGGCATCAAGCCATGCGAACGAAGCATTTGTGTGACGCCGACTTGGATCGCGAACAGCGCTGGCTGGGCAATCTCGGTTCGGGCGTAACGTCCCGGACCACTCAGGATATTTTCTCCGCTGAGTTCGTCTTCTAACGAATAGTCAGCGTATTGCTTGAAGATTTGGTCGACCGCGCGTATCGCCTGCCGAAACACGCCGTCCTCAACCAATAAGCGACGCCCCATTCCCTCCCACTGCGAGCCATTGCCTGAATAGATAAATGCAACAGCCGAAGGAGCTGTAAGCGCGGTACCACTATCAACCTGTACTTCCGACTCGCCGCCTTCAACAAAACGATCCAGCGCGTTCGCCACGCTAAGAGACGCACCCCCGTAAACCACGGCGCGGTGCTCGTGCCACTCGCGATTAAACGCAGCCGCGTAGGCGGTGTTGTAGAGACTGGTGTTTTTCGGCGATCGTAAAAATGCGGCATAGATTTTCGCGGTCGCTTTTAAACCCGTGCTCGATTTTGCCGAAATAACCAAAGGGATAAGTGCGCCCTCTTGGAGTCGGGCATGCTTCGGCAGCTGCGCAACATTCTGCGCACCAGAACTTTCAAGGATCACGTGAGCGTTCGCGCCCCCGAATCCAAATGAATTCACACCCACGACTACTCTTCCAGTCGGTTTCAACGGCGTCGTTTTCTGCACGACGCGTAAATTCCACTCGTCAAACTTTATACTGGGATTGGGCGTTGTCAGGTGAATCGTCGCTGGTACGGTGCGGCGCTGAACGCAGTAGAGTGCCTTCACCAATCCCGCCACGCCCGAGGCTGCTTCGAGGTGACCCATGTTGCTTTTTACCGAGCCAATCAAAAGCGGTTTATCTTTCGCGCGAAACTTGCCCAGCGCCTCACCGAGCGCATGCGTCTCAATTGGGTCGCCAACGGCCGTGCCCGTACCATGCGCCTCAATGTAATCGATCTCTGATGGAGCAATGCCTGCACACGCATAAGTTTGCTTCAACAGTGCCGCCTGCGCCTGGCTGCTGGGCACCGTCAGACCCGCTTTTTTGCCATCGCTGTTGACCGCCGTGGCAGCGACGACAGCAAGGATGTGATTACCCTCGGCAATCGCTTTGTCATAATCCTTTAATACAAATATCCCACCGCCTTCAGACCGTACATAGCCGTCACCTGCTGCATCAAAGACGTTGCATTTGCCGCGCTTCGAAAGCATTGATGCTTTTGAAAACGCAATAAATCCATAAGGATGCAAATGCAGACTCACGCCGCCGGTTACGGCAAGCGAGCTTTCACCGCTTAGAATTGACTGGCAGGCTTGATGGAAAGCGACCAGCGACGAAGAGCAGGCCGTATCCAGCGCCATACTCGGGCCGCGCAAATCGAACACATATGAAATTCGGTTTGCGGCAATGCTGGCGGTGTTGCCCGTTGCAACAGTTGAATCAACCGCACCCAAATCTTCCGCAAATCGATAGGCGTAATCCGCGCTCGAAATTCCAATGAACACCCCGCAGCTCGTGCCCTTCACAGCGGAAGGTTTAATGCCTGAATTTTCGAAAGCTTCCCAACTCATCTCCAACAGCAGTCGCTGCTGCGGATCCATTTGTGCCGCCTCACGCGGCGAAATGCCGAAAAATGCGGCATCGAATCCCGAAACGTCGCCAATCGAACCGGCCGCGAACGTATAACTAGTCCCGGGATGATTTTTATTGGGGTGTCGAAACGTCTCCTGAGCCCAGCGACTGGGCTCAACTGCGCTAATGAAATCTTGGCCGTCGATTAGATCGGACCAGTATGTCCCAGCGTCAGTCCCTGGGAATCGGAAGGACATGCCAATAATGGCTATTTTTCGTTTCATCGGTTT
>JAYVSR010000211.1:0-18989 GCA_043775155.1 Burkholderiales bacterium
GTTGCCCCCTCTCCCTCTGGGACAAGGGCACACTTGAAGCGCAGCAGAGGGTTGGGGTGAGGGGAGGTAGTTGAATATGCCGCACGCACTGAATAGTTATCTAATTGATTTTAAATGGTTTTACCTGGTTTTACGTGGTCAAGCGACGGTAGATATCCGTCACCTTGAGCGGCAGGCGCGCGACATCATCCACCAGCGTCCAGTTTACCGTGCCATACAGGTGCGGCAGGTAGTCGCGCGCTTCGTGGTCTATCGTAATGCAAAACGGGCGTATGCCGGCGCGGTGCGCTTCAAGTAGCGCCTGGCGCGTGTCTTCAATGCCGTATTCACCGCGATAGTTGTCGGAGTAATCGTCGGGCTTGCCGTCGGACAGCGTAATCAGCAATTTGGTGCGCGCGTCCACAGCATCCAGCAGCCCACTGAGATGGCGAATGGCGGCACCCATGCGTGTGTAATCCTGCGGCGCGATGCCAGCGATGCGGCGGCGCACTTGCTGGGTGTACGGTTCGTCAAAACGCTTCACGCGAAAAATCTCGCAGCGCTTACGCGTCATGCCCGAAAAACCGTAAATCGCGTAACGGTCGCCCAACACCTCCAGCGCCTCGGCCAGCAGCACCAGCGCCTCGCGCTCGGCCTCGTTGATCCAGCCCTTGGTGGAGCCGCTCATGTCTACCATGAACATCACCGCTAGGTTGCGTTCGGTCTTGTGCCGCCGCGTGAACAGGCGCTCGGTGAGTTCCACACCGCTGCGCATGTCCGCATAGCCTGCGATCACAGCATCAAGATCAATATCGTCGCCGTGCGTCATGCGTTTGAGCAGCCGGTCTTCGCCGCGTAGCATTTCAAAGCTGCGTTTGAGTTGAATCACCTGCGGCGCGTATTTTTTGAGCGTGGCGGTGACAAAATCAGCGTCGCCATCCGCTACATCCAGCTCGCGCAGCGCGCACCAGTCTTTGCGGTAGTGGCGGCGTTGAAAATCCCATTCGTTGTAGTAAACGGGGTTGTCCTCGGGCAACAGCGCGGGGACATCGTCGTCGCTGTGCGTTTCTGCTGCGTCATCGCCGGGTGCCAGCCAGTCATTGGGGATTTCGCCCAAATCCTGCGCGATGGCATCCAGCAGATTGCGCACGTGATCCGGCGGTGCGATGGCTTTGCCGTCGAGACGTAGCGCGATTTCGATTTCGCCATCGGCGTCTGTGGTGACTTCCGCGTCAAAGCGTGGGGCGCTGTTCCCTTCGCTTCCATTGTCTCCGTCGCCACTGTCGCCACCATGGCCATCGTTTTTACCGCCCAGCGCTTCTTCTTCCAACAGGGCGGCGAGCAGCGCTTGCAGATCGTGCTTCTCCTTGGCCAGTCGCGCCGCACGTGCCGTGGTCGCATCCGCCGGGCGCAGCACGTTGTTCCACGGCGAGCGCGGCGGCTCGCCGGTGATATCAAGCTGATGCAGCAGCGCAATGCTGTCCTTAATCGTCGCGGCGGGAGACAACAGCGTCGCATAGCGCGCATCGCTGTCGTGCGGCGTGGGGGGCTGCAAACGGCGCATGTCGCGTGCGAGTCCGGGCAACGCGCGGTCGATGCGCGCGTGCAGTCGTAGCGTTTCAAAAAAATTCAGCCAGTCGAGCGCGCGCTCAGGATGGGCCTGAGCGTGCGCCACAATCGCTAGGTTCGTACTGAATGTGCCATAGCGCGTTTGCGCCCACAGCAGCGTGGCGATGACTTTGTAGCGCAAAAAATTCTCATCACGGCTGTGGCCGGCGGCCATGCGCGGCGGCAAATACAAGGTGTCGGTATCGGTCCACGCGGCGGCGCTGGCCTCTCCAGTAGAGGGCGCGATGTTCAGCCGTCGTCCCGCCAGCCCGCAGATAAACCATTCCAGCACCGGGGCAATTTCTGCGAAGGCCACTGCGTGCTGTTCTCGCGTGTGTGCGGTGTAGGTGGAAAAGTGTTTGAACGCCTCCGTGCCCTGATACAGCCCGGCGCAGTCGTACGTGTCCATCGCGCGAATGATCCAAGCTTCGGCAGTGGCGGCATCTAGCGACGGCAGCGCGGCGGGCGCGGCGGCGGCGAATTGATACGCCATCTCGTAGTTGGTGCGGCCGATAATTTCTACCCAGCGTAGCGTGAATTCTTGCTGCTCGCGGGGCAGGGCCGCCATCACCAACGCCTGCGCCAGCGGTTGCGCGGTGCGTTGCGCCGACAGCACTGGATTTAACATCGCGTCCAGCCGCTGATGGAGTTCTGCGGCGGTGAGCGGCGTCATTCAGTCATCGCCGGATTGGGCGTCAGAAAATCGACGATGCCAGTTCATCTATCGCACGCAGCATTTCGGCATCGTCGGTCAGCGCCTCGGTAATCGCGCCGTGACAAGCGCTGCGCGGGGCAATGCCGCGCCGCATCAGCTTGGCGGCATGCACCAACAGCCGCGTCGATGCGCCTTCGTCCAGCCCGTTGCCTTTGAGATTGCGCGTCATGTGCGCGAGCTTCAAAAGCTTACCGGTGTTGGCGGCATCGAGGCCCGATTCGGTGGTGACAATCTTGGCTTCCAACGCTGCATGGGGATACGCGAATTCAATCGCCACAAAGCGCTGGCGTGTGCTTTGTTTGAGTTCTTTCAGCACGCTTTGGTAACCGGGGTTGTAACTCATGGCGAGCACGAATTCCTTTGGTGCACGCAACACTTCGCCATGTTTTTCTATGGGCAAAATACGCCGGTCGTCGGCCAGTGGGTGGATCACCACGGTGGTGTCTTTGCGCGCCTCGACCACTTCATCGAGATAACAAATGCCGCCTGCACGCACCGCATGCGCGAGCGGGCCATCTACCCAGACGGTCTCGTTGTTGGTGATGAGATAACGGCCCACCAAATCACTCGCGGTAAGGTCATCGTGACACGACACGGTAATCAACGGACGCTGCAAGCGCCACGCCATGGTTTCCATAAAGCGTGTCTTGCCGCAACCGGTGGGGCCCTTGAGCAGCACGGGAATCTGGCTCGCGACTGCGGCTTCGAACAGCGCGATTTCGTCGCCCACGGGCTCGTAGTAGGGCTCGGTTTGGATGAGCCGGGCTTCGTTTTCCTGTCGGGTCAGTGATGGCATAAAGTCAATTAAAACAATTACTTATGATGATATTGTTAAGCGGGCTACGCAGTCTTTAAGCGCGCCTTGTCATACCCCGCCACGCGTTTGTAGCGCTCCGACAGCGCGACTAACTCTTCGCGGCTGATCACGTCGTCGATATTTTTAAACGGTTTGTCGCCGGTGCGTTCAAACACCGCTTGCAGAATGGCGTCGGGCGGGGCGCTGCGGTTGGCGAGTACCACGTCGCGGGTGGCGGGTAGGCGCTGGGCTTCATATTGCGCCAATGCGGCTAGCGGATCCGCGTGGATACTCACAGCATCGGCCAGCGCGCGCGCATCGAGTATGGCTTGGGCTGCGCCGTTGGCACCGCGCGGGTACATGGGATGCGCGGCGTCGCCCAGCAGCGTGAGTCGTCCGAAGTTCCAGCGCGGCAGTGGGTCTTGATCGACCATGGGGTACTCAAGGATCGCGTCGGCACTGCGGATAAATTGCGGCACATCGAGCCAATCGAAATGCCAATCGGCCATGGTGTGAATGAAGTCGTCGATATTGCCGGGGCGGTTCCAGTCGTTCTTTTGATACTCGGGCGTTTCGATATCGACCACCCAGTTGATGAGTTGACGGCCCTCGGCGTCGATGGCGTTGCGTATGGGATAGAGCAGCAGCTTGGCTGGATGATGCCAGCCGACGCGCACCATACTTGCACCCGACAGAAACGGCTTCCAGCGCGTGACGCCGCGCCACATGTTGATGCCCGAATACTTGGGCGGGCCTTCCTGCGGATAGAGCTGCTTGCGCACGGTGGAGTGAATGCCCTCGCAGCTCACGAGCACGTCGCCGCGTTGCGATTCGACGGGCTTGCCGGTGACCGTGTCTGCAAAGTGCGCGATGCCCGCATCGGTATCAACACTGATACAACGCCGGCCGGTAATGACGCGATCCGCACCGGCGCGCGCGACGAACGCTTCCAGCAGCGCCATTTGCAAGTCGCCGCGGTGTATCGAAAATTGCGGCACGTCGTAGCCCGCGTGCAGCCCCGCAGGCTCGCTGTGAATGTATTGCCCGTAGCGGTTGTAAAAACAGTACTCGCGCGTGAGCACGCCCACTTTCGTCAGCGCTGCTTCGAGCCCCAGCCCGATTAATTCGCGTGAAGCGTGCGGCAGAATATTAATGCCGACACCGACGGGTTTGAGTTCAGGCGCGGCTTCAAAAATGCGGCACGGGATGCCCGCGCGATGCAGCATCAGGCCCAGCGTAAGCCCGCCGATGCCGGCACCGATAATTAAAACGTCCATGGGTGGCTCCTGAAAGGGTATGACGTCGCAGCGAAAAATATTTGTAACATATTGATTTAATTGAGTTTTATTGTGAATTGAAGATTGTCAGTCTGGCCTGATTTTAGCGGCTGCCACCACGCGCGCCCAGCGTGCCAGTTCTAGGCGCACCATCTCGCCGAAGCGTTCCGGGTTGCCGCCTGCGCTGTTCAGCGCCTGACGCGTGAGGTGTTCGCGCACTTCGGGTTGTTGCAGCAGCACATTCATGTCGCTGTTAATTTTTGCCACCACAGACGGCGGTGTGCCCGCCGGGGCGAACACGCCATACCAGGTTTCGACCACCAAATTCGGCAGGCCCTGTTCCTTCATGGTGGGCATATCCGGGAACGCCGCCGAGCGGTTTTCGCCCATCACCGCCAGCATGCGCGCTTTGTTCGCCCGCACTTGCGGCGCAATGGTTTGCACTGCCGATACCATGGCCTGCACATGGCCGCCGATCAAATCGGTGATCGCGCCTGCCGCGCCGCGGTACGGCACATGCAGCATGTCGATGCCTGCTTCAAGCTTGATTAACTCTGCAGTGAGATGCTGCGGGCCGCCGTTGCCGGGCGATGAATACAGCAGTTGTCCGGGCCGCTGTTTCGCCAGTTGAATGAATTCGCGCATGGATTTCGCGGGCAATTGCGGATGCACCACCAGCGTCAGTTCGCTCGCGGCCAGTTGAATCACCGGGGCAAAACTTTTGACGGGATCGAACGGCAGCTTGGCGCTCAAGGCGGGCGCGGTGCCGAATGACGTGGCTGTCATCAACAGGGTGTGGCCGTCGGGTGTGGCCTTGGCCACGAAATCCGTGCCGATGTTGCCGGTAGCGCCTACGCGATTGTCGGTCACCACGCCGACCTTCCAGCGTTCGGCCAGCCGTGGGCCGAGTGCGCGGGCAAGGATATCGGCGCCGGTGCCCGGCGTGTACGGTACGACGATTTGCACGGTGCGTTGCGGCCAGGTGGCGGCGCTTTGTGCGTGTGCCATGCCTGACCAGCAAAGCGTGGCGGCAACCAAAAAAAGTCGGGTCATGGGCGGATTTTACCGTTTGCCCGTGTCACGGTGTACGGTATCGACGCCCGAAATTTCGCGCCAAGCTGGGCTACTCCGCGCGCACATGGGCGGCCTTCACCACTTTGGCCCACTTGACGGTTTCTGCCTCAATGTAGGCGGCAAATTGCGTTGACGTGCCGCCGACGATATCGCCGCCTTCTTCGGTCAGCCGCATGCGCACGAGGGGAACGCGCAGCACCGCGCTGATTTCGCCGTGCAGGAATTCGGCAATGGGCTTGGGCACGCGCGCGGGCAGCAGCACGCCGTACCATTGCGTGGCGTCAAAGCCGGGCAGGCCGCTTTCCGCCACGGTGGGCGTATCGGGTAGCGCGTGCGAGCGCAGCGGGCCGCTGACGGCAATGGCGCGGATGCGGCCTGATTTCACATGCGGCAGTGTCGGCACGATATTGTTCATCGCCAATTGCACTTGGCCGGCAATGAGATCCACCGCCGCCGGGGCGCTGCCGCGATACGGCACATGCACGACGTGCATCACGTCGATACCGGCCATGGTTTTGAACAATTCCATCGCCAGATGCGACATCGCGCCGATGCCCGACGAGGCATAACTGTATTTTTTCGGTTGGGCTTTGACGAGCTGGATCACGTCGGCGACGGTTTTCGCCTGCAGCGCGGGGTGCGACGCCAGCACAAACGGCGCGCGGCTTACCAGCATGACCGGCGCAAAATCGCGCTTCACATCGTAAGGTTGAGTTTGCAGCGCCGGGTTGACGGCAATCGCGCTACCGGTGTTGATGAGCAGCGTGTAGCCGTCGGCATTGGCTTTGGCCACCAAATCCGCGCCGATGGCACCGCCCGCACCGGGCCGGTTGTCGACCAGTACCGGGTAGCCGAAACGCTCGCTTAATTTTTCTGCCAGCGCGCGCGCGACAAAATCCGAGCCGCCGCCGGGGGCCGAGCCGGTCACCAGCCGCACCGGCTTTGCGGGATAGCCCAGTCCCGGTTGCGCGGGTGCTGCCGCTGGTGCCGTGCTGAGCAGCGCTGCGAAGATCAGCATGAGGCTCGCGGTGCAATTCGGGAGTGAGTTCAGGGGCGCTGCGCGGTAAAGTGGCATGAGGTAACGGCGGGTAACGGCGGGTAACGGCGGGTAACGGTGGTGGTACCGTGGGCGGAAGACGCGCGATTATAGCGCCACGCAATTGAATGGACAGGCCATTAAAAAAATCAATAAAATCAATTAGTTATAAAAAATTCTCACTGCGGGCGGCAACAAGAATCAGGGCCGTGTCACCGGTCAAAACCCGCACCACGCCAAGCCGTGTAAACGCGCGTAAACTGTGTCGCACGATGAGGCATGAAACAAAAAGCTTTGCTGGCGCAGGTGCCATGGGTCAAACCATGGGTCAAACCACCGGTCAAACCGATGGACGCCGCTTGAGTGGCATTACCATCGCACGCGCGCTTTTTGCGGCGGCAGCGCTAGCCGTAACGCTCAATGCTGTCGGCGCGACGGACGACCACCCGTGGCATCTCGCTATCGCTGCGGGCAACGCAGCGGCGCAGCGCGACGATCATGCGAGCGCGGTGGTTCAATTTGGGCTGGCTGTCAAAGCGGCAGAGCCGTTCGGCGCGAACGATGCACGCCTCGCCGTCGCGCTGGTTGGTTTGGGCCGCGCCCATCGCGCGTTGTACGACTACGCGCCTGCCGAGCAACACTATGCGCGCACGCTGGCGATTATCGAAACCACGCCTGCGGAAAACGTCAGCCGCGCGGCGGTGCTCGAAGGGTTGGGCGATGTTTACCGCATGCAAGGCCGTTATCCAGAATCCGAGTCAGCCTATCAGCGTGCCTTGGCGCTGCTGGAGGAGACGCACGGTGTGGCGCATCCGCTGGTGGCGCGGGCGTTGACCAATAACTTTGCCGCGCTCTATCGCTTGCAGGGCCGCTTTGACGAGGCCGAAGCGGCTTACGTGCGCGCGCTGGCGATTTTGGAACAATCCGTGCCAGCCGATGAAAAGCGTTTGGGTTTGGCGTTAATTGATTTGGGCGAATGGCATTACGAGCGTCAGCGCTATGCCCAAGCGGAGCCACTCTACCGGCGGGGCATTCCCCTGGTGCAAAAAATCCTGGCACCAGCGCACACGCGGGTACTGGAATTGATGCAGGATTGGGGGCGGACCGTGCATCTGCAAGGGCGTCATGCCGAGGCTGAAGCCATTTATAAAAAGATGCAGGCTTTGATTGAGCAACACCACGGCAAAGATCATCCGCTGATGGTGGCGGTGTATTCTGATCTGGCCGGATTGTACGCGGCGCAAGGGCGCGTGGCCGAGGCGCGCGCGGCGCTTGACCGGGCGCAGGATTTGGCGGACCTGCCGTTTCGCACTTATCCGAATGCGCCGAATCTTGAGCCGGCAAACAAGACCGCAGGCGTGCCGCGTGCCACGTCGTTGGTGCTGTCGCAGTCGCCCGCGCTATCGGTGACGGCCTTGCCGGAGCCGCAGCAACGTGCCGCTACTGTGCCGCTACGCTCATCATTGGCACCGACCACCGTGCGGTTGGTTTTGATGCCGAGGTTAATGTTCAGGGGGCGGTAAGGGGCGGCGGTGCGCCTATTTGTGCCAGTACGGCGATTGCGCCTTGAACACGTTTTTGGGAATCATGCCGTAGACCACCTGATTCAGGTTCACCGCTTCGGCGATGCGGAAATCCACGGCGATGCTGGCTAGTTGATACGCATCGCGCGCGGAAAGGCCTTTTTCCTGCATCAGGAAATTCACGGTTTCCTGCGCAGCGGCTTTAAGCGCGAGATTGAGGTCGCGGTCGACGCCCATGGCGATATAGTGCGTGGGCGTTTCCGCGCGCGGCCAAGTAAGTGCGCCGCCTTTGCCCTTGTGCACAAAAAATTGAAACGTGGGTGTGAGTGAGGTTTCGATGGCGGTGCCGTCGATCTCGCCGTCGCCTTGCGCCGAATGCGCGTCGCCGGTAAAAAACAGCGCGCCGCTGTTGAATACGGGCAAGTAGAGTGTTGCGCCCTTCGATAACTGCTTCAGATCAAGATTGCCGCCGAATGCGCCCGGCGGACGCGAGCTGACGGTCGCCATGTCCTTCGGCGGTGCCACGGCCATGATGCCCATGAAGGGTGATAGCGGCACTTCAATGCCCGGCGCAAATAGCGCGACGTTGCGATCGAGATCGAGGCGAATAATGCGAAACACCGGCTCGGTCAGCAAATCCGGCAGCACGCCTGTGCCCTTGTTGGTGGCGTTGACGCCGTAAGGCACACGGTGCTTCACGTCGATCACGCGCACTTCGAGCAGGTCGCCCGGCTCGGCACCTTCAACGTACACCGGCCCGGTGAGCACGTGCGTGCCCATGCCGGGCGGTGGCTTGATGCGGCCATAGATATCGACCGCGTCCTGCAGCACCTCGTCGGCTTTGATGCCGCCTCGGGCAAAAAAAGCGATGGGGTCGTCGCCGGTGCTCATGCCCTGATGCGACAGCGTGTCGATGGTCACCATTTGCCCTGGTTGCACGCGCAAGATGGGTGGCCGGTCGGCGGGAATCATGCCGCGCACGACGGTGGCCGTGGTGGAGGGCACGCGCACCGGCCCCGGTGTTTGTGCGCAGGCAGCGCCAGCGGCTAACAGTGTGGCGCAGCCCAGCGCAGCGCCCTTGAGGGTCCATGGTTTCATGCGGTCTCCTGACGATTCGGTAAATGAGGGTGCAGCGCATTGGTGATCAATGGCGCTTGGACGATAAAACAGGCCCGCCCGTTGCGCAATCCTGCAATCGAATGCGCTGTACGCGCCATCAGATACGGGTGATTGCGCTTGAGCGGCGCATCGAACGCGATCTGCGGTGAATTCTCGCGAAGCTGGCGTGATCGCTGCGCAGTGAATACCTGACAGCACAACAGCCATTTTCCGCTAGGCTTGATCAGGACGGGGCTGCTTACGATTGTGAACGGTGTTCGTCACAAAGCTTGCGTGTTGACGATATTTCATTATCATACTCGACTTTTAATTGGCATAATCTTGAGGAGTTCTGTTATATGCATCGCTATTGTGGTTACGGTCGTCGTTCGTTGCGGGCTCTGATGGGCGCAGGCGTCGCCAGCGTATTGGCTACAGTGCTGGCTACGGTGCTGAGCGCTTGTGGGGGTGGTGACAGCCCAGCGGTTCCGGCAGGGCCTTCTTTGTCGGGCACTGCGGCTACGGGCGCCGCTATTGTGGGCGGCACGGTGTCACTTAAATGCGTTGCTGGCACCGGCACATCGGCAGTGACGGGCACAGACGGTAACTTCTCGGTCTCGTTGAGCGGTGTGACGCTGCCGTGCCTGGTGCGCGTGGCGTACACGGATGCGAACGGCGTCGCGCAGAAACTGCATTCGCTGGCGACGGCGGCGGGCAATGTGAATATCACGCCAGTAACAGAGCTCATGGTGGCAAACTTGACGGGTGGCGCGCCGACGGCTGCGTTTGACACGTTTAACGCCGCCAAGACCGGGGCGATCACGGCGGCACAGGTGACCGCCGCCGCCACGACCGTTAAAAGCTACCTCAAAAACACCCTGGGCATGGACGTTGCCAACCTGCCGGACGACCCCGTCGGTACCAAGCTGGTGCCCAAAGTTGGCGGTGTGGGCGGCGACGCGTTTGACAAAGTGTTGGACGACCTGAAGGCTAAGCTCGCGACGTCTGGCAAG
Source organism: Burkholderiales bacterium (assembly GCA_043775155.1). Taxonomy (GTDB): domain Bacteria; phylum Pseudomonadota; class Gammaproteobacteria; order Burkholderiales; family JAEUOS01; genus CANJDH01. The sequence continues at coordinate 10,120 of JAYVSR010000211.1, forward strand.
AAGTTGGGCGATATCGCTGGCGATTTAGCCAAAAGCGGTGGTGGTGGCAGCAGTGGGGCCGGCACTTTGGTGGTGACCAATGCCACCAATCCGGCCAGAAACGGCACTTATGCGCCAGACACGGCATTGGGTTCACCCTCTGGCAGTGATTCGAATATCACCGGCAATACCAAAGACGGAAAATTTGAACTGAATATCCGTCTGGCGTCTAACGGCGCGCTCAAGGGCGCGGCTTTTTGGTATTTTGACGCTAACAACGTGATTACCTTCTTCTCTTGCAATACAACCACGATTCCCTGCCCGAGCACCATTAGTTACGAGCCGCTGGGCAAGCTAATACTGCTTAGTAAGGCGGAGCTCTCGCAAACCAATGGCCCGTTCGACTCAAGCCCCGAGGCACTAGTGAGCGGCGGTGGAAAAATCACCCTGGACGGTTCTTTGAGCGCTAACGGATTCGTCCTAGGGAAATGACATTATTGACCCGGCCCCGTGAAGTTTGAATTTCCGTGTGCAGGCGTGCCTTGCGGATAGCGTTAGCCCAGCCCGCTCGTTAAAGCAAACCCCGCGCCCGCTCCATGGGAGATGCGCGGGGTTTCTTTTTGGCGCAGCCCGCGAGGAGGCCGCTCAGTTGAATGGCGGGGGAATGGCGCTGCGGTTATTTAAAAAATTCAATAAAATCAACTAGTTATTGTATTTTCTGTTGCAAGAATGCAGTTATCAGCGTAGTCAATTGCGCGGGCTGCTCAACCATCGGGCAATGCCCGGAATCTGCAATTTCCGCATAGCGGGCACCGGGTATGCCCTGCGCCAGTGCCTGGGCTAGCGCGGGTGGCGTGGTCAAGTCCAGCGCCCCGCACAGCACAAGCGTGGAATTGGTTATTTGCGCTAGCGCGGCGGTGGTGTCCAGCGCGGCCAAGGCTAGGCACGCGCGGCTGAAGCTGGCGGCGTCCACTTGCGCCAAGGCCGCTTTGCGCAGCGCGACTTCTTCGGGATGTGCGTCCTGAAACGCCGGCGGGAACATGCGGCCAATGGCGGCGTCAAGCACGGCGCTCATGCCGAGCGTGGTGACTTTCTCGCTCATGATGCGAAACGGCACGCGTGCGGGTTCGGGAAATGCCGCAACCACGTCCGCCAATATCAGTCGATTGAAGCGCTTGCCGTGGCGTATCGCCAATACCAATGCGACAAAGGCACCAAAGCCATTGCCGAAGACATGGGTTTCCGGCGGTAGCTTGAGGGCGTCGAGGACGGCATTGACGTGATCTGCGTAGTCATCGACGCGGGTGAGGCTACGCGCGCCGGACTGCCCATAGCCCGGCAGATTGAGCCGGGTCACGCGAAAATGCGCGTTCAGTTCGGGTAGTACGCGGTCAAATACCGACTGGTCGGTGAGCAGGGAGTGCAGTAACAGCAGATTCCGGCCGGCACCGGATTGCCCGTATTCGACGCTGGCACCATGGATTTGGATGGGGTTCATGAATAGGCTGTCCGGGTGGGTTGCGAGATGATCCAATTTTGCTGCACTGCGAAAGTGTGTGCCGAATGGTGCACAGAGAATTTCCTTAAACTAATTTTTAATAACTAATTGATTATTATGACATTTTTTGCTTCTGCTTGAGAAGACATAAGCCGCCGCCCGCGCTACGTAATTCCGCTTAGTGGACGACGAGGGGCGGCACTGGTTCTGTGGGTCAAAATTTGCAGGAATGGTGCTAAGATAAAACGTTTAATAACCTAATTTTTAACGCCAGTTGGGCGGAAAAAGATCAAAACATGAGGCTTTTAGGGTGGAGGAGCAAGGCCGCGTGTGCGTGTGCCTTGTCGATGTTTGGAGCGGGTGCAAACGCGCAGTGGTGGCAAGAGGTTCTGGAAGCCGGATGGTGGAAAGATCCGTTTCGCGTAGAGAAAATGACGCCCGCAGCGCCGGGGCAGCGTTGGGAATCGGCTAGCCCGTTACCCACGGTGCCTGAGCCTGCGTCCGTCAAGGAAACGCTAAAAACAGATGCGCCGTTGACGTTGCCAGAACTGACGGAGTTTGCGCTGCTGAATAATGCGCGCACGCGTCAGGCTTGGTTGCAGGCGCGCGCTGCGGCTGCTGCCGTGGGCCTCGCGCATGGCGATGATCTGCCGACCATTCAGGGTGGCTGGTCGGCGACGCGCGCACGTCCAGTGTCGGGCACTACGGGGTTGATCGCGAACTGGATCAATCGCTGGGGGCCGTCGATCAGCATCAGCTATACGATTTACGATTTTGGCTTGGGGGATGCGCGCACGCAGGCGGTGGAATCGCGCTTGCTGGCGGCCAACCTCGCGCAGAATCGTGTGTTGCAGGAAGTGGTGTTTTTGGTCGAGCAGGCGTACTACCAGTTGATCGGCATTGAGGCGCTGGTGCGGGTGAACGAGCAGTCGCTGAAAAATCTGGAAACGGCATTGGATGCGGCACGCCGGCGGCGCGATTCCGGTGTGGCTACAGTGGCTGATGTGTTTCGTGCGGAAACGCAGGTGGCGCAGGCTCGGCTTACTTTGACACGCAGTCGCGGCGAGTTTGAAAAGGCGCGCGGACAACTGGCATCGGTAGTGGGCCTGCCGGTCAACAGCTCGTTGCGCGTGCAGCCCTTGGCACCGCCGCCGCAGGCGCAGCAATCGCTGCAAACCATCAATAATTATCTGGAAACCGTCAAGCAGGTGCGGCCCGATTTGGTGGCGGCTCAAGCGCAGGTAGAGGCTTTCCGAGCGTCGGCGGTGGCGGCGTCGAAGGCGGGCCTGCCGAGTATTGAATTTGCCGCCAACGCGCAGCATTCGCAGTACGCGGTACATGGGTTCGGTACAGCGGCTTCTTCGATTTACCGGCCCAATACGCAGACGTATCTTGCGGGCATTAACGTGCGCATCCCGATTTTTTCGGGATTTAAAGATACTTATCAACAGCGTCAAGCCCAGGCGCAGGCTCAGCAGGCGGAAGCCGCGCGCGACATTTTGTACCGCCAGACGCAGCTTGAGGTGTGGCAGTCGTTTTATGACTTGCAAACCGTGGGTGGCAGCATCAGCAGCACTGAATCGCTGGTGAAATCTGCCGAGCAAACCGCGCAGGCAGTGCTCGCACGTTACCAAGGCGGCTTCGGCACCATACTCGATTTGATCACGGCCCAGCAGGACGAAACCAGTGCGCGTACGCAGCGCATCCAAGCGTTTTTGGACTGGTATACCGTGCTGGCGCGCCTGAATCTGGCGGTAGGGGCGGGTGATCTGATAACAACTAAAACTGAGACCGGGAAATGAAGCGATTTTCGATGTTGGCGCTGTTCGGCATGATTGCGGCGATAGGGGGCGGCGGTTATTGGTACTGGCAGAAATCGGTTGCAGAGGGTGCGGATAAAAGCACCGTGCAGGCGACGGCCGGCAAGGATGGAAAAGAGGCCAAGGGCAAGGGTAAAGGGCGTGGCGGGCCGGTTGCTGTACGCACGGTCAATGTGAAGCGCCAGTCGATGCCTGTCGTGATTGATGTGGTGGGCAGTGTGGAGTCTGAGCATAGTGTCGCCGTCAGGCCGCAGGTTGGCGGCACGCTGACTGCCGTGATGTTTAAGGAGGGCGATTATGTGAAGCAGGGGCAGGTGCTGTTTCGCATTGATTCGCGCCCGATGCAGGTGTCAGTGGCACAGACGCAGGCGGCGGTGACGCGCGACGAGGCGCAGTTGGCGCAAGCCCGCGCGCAGGAACAACGGCTGCGTCCGCTGGCGGACAAGGAATACATCACGCGGCAGGAATACGATGTTGCGGCGACACAAGCCAAGTCGCTGGAAGCTACGGTCACGGCGAATAAAGCGGTGGTCGAAGCGGCGCAGTTGCAGTTGTCTTATTCACAGATTACGGCACCCATTTCCGGGCGCACGGGCAGTCTTAACGTGAAAGCCGGAAACTTGGTCGCGGGCGGGACGGGTGGCGCACCGCTGGTATTGATTAACAGTACCAAGCCTATTTTGGCAGCGCTCAGCGTGCCGCAACGCAATCTCGACGATATACGCAGGGTCAGCACTAAAGAACAGTTAAAAGTTGAACTCATGCCCAGTGGCGGTAGCGGCGTGGCTGCGACTGGAACATTGGTGTTTATCGATAATACGGTAAACCCCTCAACCGGCACGATATTGGTCAAGGCACGCACTAAGAATGAGAATGAAGAGTTGTGGCCGGGGCAATTTGTGTCGGGACGCATCATTTTGCGCGTGGAAGAAGATGCTATTACCTTGCCCGAGGGCGCTGTGCAGCCAGGGCAGGATGGGCCGTTCGTGTTTGTGGTGAAAGAAGGCCGTGCGCGCGCGCAGAACGTCACTGTGGACCGGCAATTGGGGCCGCTGATGGTAATTTCTAAGGGTTTGAAAGGCGATGAGCAGGTGGTGATTGATGTGCCGCCGACGCTGACCAATGGATCGCCGGTTACGTTGGCCAGCGAAGGTGGTGGTAAGGGCGGCAAAGGCGGCAAAGGCGGCAAGGGCAAGAAGGACGAGGGCGATGCCGCCAAAGCACCTGAAGAAGGTGCCGCGGGCGCGCCAAAAGTCGAGGGCAATAAGGCCGACGATGCCCTGAAATCTGACGAAGGCGGCAAGGTAGCAGAAGGTGGAGGCAGCAAAGCGGTGGACGGTGTTAAAGGCGGTAAAGGGGGGCAGGGTGGCAAGGGTGGCAAAGGTAGCAAAGGTGGTACAGGCGACGCGGCCAACTAGCGTGTTGCATTGAAAGCACCCGAGACGGGCCGCTGAGGGCAGGGCATTGTTGGCGGGTAGTGGATCGGGCCGATGGGGTAAACGATGATTTTCGATAGCCGAATTAACGAAGGCGAAGGAGCTGGAACATGAATATTTCGCGCATTTTTATTGAGCGCCCTATAGCAACCAGTGTGTTGTTTGTGGGGATCATGTTCTTCGGCTGGCTGGGCTTTATGACCCTGCCGGTGAACGATTTGCCTAATGTGGATTTCCCGACGATTAACGTGACGGCGCGTTTGCCGGGTGCGAGTCCTGAGATTATGGGAAACACGGTGGCACTGCCGCTGGAGCGGGAATTCAGCCGTATCGCGGGTGTGGAGGAGATGACTTCTTCTTCGACCAACGGGAATACGCGCATCACGCTGACATTTTCGCTGTCACGCGATATTGATTCCGCGACACAGGACGTGCAGACGGCGATTTCGCAGGCCATCCGGCGGTTGCCGTCGGACATGCCGGAGCCGCCCACGTTGCGCAAGCTGAACCCAGCGGATGCGCCCATTCTGATTCTGGGCCTGTCGTCCAAGCAGGTGCCTATGGCCAAGCTGGATGAATTTGCGGACGTGAGTATTGCGCAGCGGTTCTCCACCATTGACGGTGTGGCGCAAGTGCAATTGTTTGGATCACAAAAATACGCGGTGCGCATTTTCGTTGATCCGAATGCGTTGGCGCGCCGCGGCTTGGGGATCGAGAAAGTGGTGCAAGCCATTCAAGGGGCCAATTCAAATATTCCTTCGGGTACGTTGCAAGGTGCGGCGCGCAACTACACGGTGAAATCGCAGGGCAAGTTTCAAACAGCCGAGGATTTCAATCCGCTGGTCGTGGCGTACAAAGATGGCATGCCGGTGCGCTTGTCGGATGTCGGACGCGCGGTGGATAGTGTTGAAAACGAGAAGATACTGAGTTGGTTTAACGGTGACCGCGCGTTGATCATGGCGGTCTACCGTCAACCCGGATCGAACACCGTCGACGTGGTGAACAAGTTGAAGGAAATGCTGCCGGATATCCGCAAGGAAATGCCCGCCGGTGCCAGCCTGGAAGTGCTGGTGGATCGCTCTGCGTTTATCCGCGATTCGATACACGAGGTCAACTTCACGCTGGTGTTATCAATACTACTAGTCGTCGGTGTGATTTTGGTGTTCTTGCGCAATTTGCGCGCCACACTGGTCACAGCGATGGTGTTGCCGGCGTCGGTGCTGGGCACCTTTGCGGTGATGAGTCTGCTGGGCTACAGCCTGAATAACCTGTCTTTGATGGCTATCACACTGGCTGTGGGCTTTGTGGTGGACGACGCTATCGTGGTGTTGGAAAACATTACGCGTCATCTTGAAATGGGCAAGGATCGAAAGACCGCGGCGCTGGAAGGAGCGAAGGAAATCAGCTTTACGGTGATTACCATGACAGTTTCGCTATCGGCTGTGTTTTTGCCGATTCTGTTCATGGAGGGCATGGTAGGGCGTTTGTTCCGCGAATTTGCGGTGACCGTGGGTATATCTGTTTTGATATCGGGCGTGGTATCGCTGACCATTACGCCAATGCTGTGCGGCTTGCTGTTAAAGCATGAACATGAGCATGGTCGGCTGTTTAATTTCTCTGAAAAGCTGTTTGATCTGGCTCGCAATGGGTATGTCACGACATTGCGTTGGACGCTCAAAGTCAAGGGCTTGGTGTTGATTGGCTCCGTTTTGGTTCTGATCGCTACGGGATATCTGTATGAAGTTGTGCAAAAGGGTTTTATTCCGCGTCAGGATACCGGTGTAATCAATGCCAACACGCGCGCACGTGAGGGCGTGACGTTTGAGGAAATGACCCTATACCAGCAGCAAGTAGCTGATATCATTCAGAAAAATCCTAACGTCGAAGCAGTTATGTCGACTGCCGGGCAAGGCGTGGGTGGTGTGGTCGGCAGCAATATTGGGCGGCTGATTATTCGCTTGAAGGATCGGTCCGAGCGGACGGTGGGTGCCGATGAAGTCATCCAGCAAATCCGGCGCGAGGCCGCTCGCGTGCAGGGCGTGCGTTTGTTCCTGTCTAATCCGCCCGCCATTCGTATTGGCGGCACCTTGTCTACCAGCGACTATATATTCGTGTTGACCGGCACCGATCTGAAGTCGCTCTACAAGCCTGGCCAAGACATGGAGGCGCGTCTGCGTGCATTGCCGATGGTGCAAGACGTTTCGACGAATATGGAATTGCGTAATCCCGAAATTCAAGTGCGTGTGTTGCGTGACCGTGCGGCGGCACTGGGAATCAATGCACAGCAGGTCGAGCAGGCGTTGTTCAATGCGTTTGGCGGTCGCCAAGTCAGTACGGTGTATGGTGCATCGGATCAGTTCGGCGTGATGCTGGAAATTGATCGCAAATATCAGTCCGATACCAATGCGTTGGATAATTTGTTTATTTCTGCGCCCAGCGGCGCCATGGTGCCCTTGAGCAGCGTGGCCGAGGTGAAGAATGGCGTGGGCCCGGTTTCTGTGGCGCACGTGGGGCAATTATCTAGCGTAGTGCTGTCGTTCAATTTGGCACCTGGGGTGTCCGTAGGTGACGCGGTGACAGCGATTCAAGATATCGCGACAGAAGTGGCTCCACCAGGCGTTTCAACAGCGTTTACGGGCAGCGCAAAGGCCTTTCAGCAGGCGTTCCGTTCGCTGCCCCTGCTGCTGCTTGTCACCATACTGCTGATCTACATGATCTTGGCGATTTTGTATGAACACTACGGTCATCCGTTTACGATTTTGACGGCGCTGCCGTTTGCAGGATTTGGTGCGCTGGCGACGCTGATTTTGTTTGGCGAAGAACTGAATATTTTCAGCTTCGTGGGTGTGATTCTGCTCATTGGCTTGGTGAAGAAAAACGGTATTATGATGATTGACTTCGCTTTGCAAATGCAGCGTGAGAAAAACATGACACCGCATGAGGCGATTATCGAGGCTTGCAGCGTGCGGTTCCGTCCGATCATGATGACTACGGGTGCCGCGATTTTTGCGACATTGCCGATAGCCTTGGGTTATGGCGCTGGTGCTGAGACTCGCCGTCCGCTGGGCATTGCGGTAGTGGGTGGCTTGGTGTTTTCGCAGTTTCTGACGCTCTATGTGACGCCGGTGTTTTACGTGACGATGGAAAACGTCGCAGGCTACTTCAGGAAGACGCCCAAAGAGCAGGTTTCCGTGGCCAGTGCGCGGCATTGAAGCGCGCACACAGCATCGTTGTAGGTTGCTCTGGCGGGTTGAGTGGGACGAGGAGACTATCAGCAGAATGGAATTGCGATATTTTCAAAATTATTTTCAGGGTAATGAAAATAATCCCGAAAGAGTGTTGACAGACCCTCTAAACGGCCTCATAATTCCGCTTCTTAACTGAGTCGTATCACTGGCGCGGGGTGGAGCAGTCTGGCAGCTCGTCGGGCTCATAACCCGAAGGTCATAGGTTCAAATCCTATCCCCGCTACCAAATCAGTAAAGCAAGTTCTGCGGCATCGTTCCGGCAGAGCCTGCAAAAGTTCTTTAAAAATATACAGCCGATAAGTGTGGGCACTTGGTTTCCAAGGCAATCACAGCGGTCGGGTTAAACCGGTCGTTGTGAAAAGTTATTGATATACCGAAGTGCTCGCACGACAGTAATAACGTCAAGCGAGAGATTTATACTTTGCACAGAGATTAAACTGAAGAGTTTGATCCTGGCTCAGATTGAACGCTGGCGGCATGCCTTACACATGCAAGTCGAACGCGAAAGCGGAGCAATCCGCAAGTAGAGTGGCGAACGGGTGAGTAATATATCGGAACATTTCCAGTAGCGGGGGATAACCTGTCGAAAGATAGGCTAATACCGCATACGCCCCATGGGGGAAAGCGGAGGACCGCAAGGCTTCGCACTATTGGAGTGGCCGATATCGGATTAGCTAGTTGGCGGGGTAAAAGCCCACCAAGGCGACGATCCGTAGCTGGTCTGAGAGGACGATCAGCCACACTGGAACTGAGACACGGTCCAGACTCCTACGGGAGGCAGCAGTGGGGAATTTTGGACAATGGGCGCAAGCCTGATCCAGCCATGCCGCGTGCGGGAAGAAGGCCTTCGGGTTGTAAACCGCTTTTGTCAGGGAAGAAATCCTTTGAG
>JAYVSR010000212.1:0-5859 GCA_043775155.1 Burkholderiales bacterium
GCCGATAGGATCGAGCAAACTGCGCTGAAACGCCGCAAAGCCGTTGTAGGTGTAAACATCCAGCCCCGTGCCGCCTTCGAGGTAGTCGTTGCCGCCTCGGCCCAGCATGTAGTCGGTGCTGGCACCGCCGTAGAGACGGTCGGACTGGTTGCCGCCAACCACGGTGTCCGTGCCCTCGCCGCCGAAGATGTAGCGCTTGGCATTGGCCAATGCCTCGGTGCCCACAAGGCCATTCAACAGTGCTTGCAAGTCCACCGATCCGGGCACGATCACGCCCAGATCAATCGACTGCGACTTGTCGATAAACTCAATGGGCTGCGATACATCTGAGCTCGCGTAGAACTGTAATTCACCAACACCCCGATGGACGTTCGCGGTGAACGCGCGGTTTTTCCAGTTCAGAAAGGTCGCGCGGTCTTCTATCCATTCGGTGGTCAACGCCCCGCTGCGGTCAGCCGGGTTATAGAGATCAATCTCACCTTTGAGGTTGTGCCAACTGTAAAGCTTGGCGTTGGCGCTTTCGCCCACCAGTGCGAACGGGTTGAGTTCTTTGAGCGCGTAGCGGTAGGCCAGAATGTCGGGAGTGAGTGCCAAGTTTCTAATCGTCTCCGCAGGCGTGCTTACCAGTGAGTCAAACTGGAATGACGCGCCCTGCGTGGTGATCGAGGCGACCTGTGCCTGAAAGTCTTTGACGTTGCTTTGAAAGGCTGCGCGCAATTCGGTGTTTGCCCAGGTGTTGCCTTCCAGCACCTTGCGCATATTGTCTTCGGTGAGCGTGGCGGTTTGCTTCGGCCCGAAGACGATGGCGCGCAGGGCGTCGAGCATCTTCTCCAAGGTGTCGCCTTCGGCTTTGCCTTGGGTGCCGGTCTTTTCTTCGCTCTTCGCGCCGGAGATCGCGGCAAAGAGTTGTTTGGCAGTTTCGATGGTGATGGCGGGGGCGAGTTTTTCCATCGCGGCCATTAAGCTTAGGGAGTCAACGAGCAAGACTAGGCTGTGGGTGTCGGCGAAGTCGTTCTGGCCGGGGTTGTTGACCAGCAAGCTGGGGAAATCGCTCAAAAACGAAGTGAGCCAGTTACCGCGATAAAGCGGCTGCGCCTCGATGGGCAGTTCCTGGCGCTGGCCATAGTGCAAGCCGCTGTTGGAGGTGAACGAGGTCGCGGCCCCGCCTGTCTCCATGCCAACGACTTCTGTCATGTTGGCAAAGCGGTAGTCGGTTGAGTACACCGGCGTGGTCGGCAGGAAATTGACGCCGCCCGGCAAAGGGAAGTTGCTCATGCCCACCGTATTGCGCGCCACGAGCAAGGCCGCAATCTGGTAACTCAACAGCACTTGCTCTCCTGACGGGCCGGTGGTGCCGAACAGCGCGCCATTCACGCCACTTAACCCCGCGACGCGGTAACGCTCGGCTGCGATGGCATTCACTCGGCTTTGCGCTTGTGAACTCACGTAGTTTCTGTCACTCACTGTCAACGCCAGCCATTCAGAACTCGCAGCATAGTTCGTGCGAATACGATTGAAATCCGCGATCAGATCGGTCAGGCGTTTGCCATTCAATATCGCCCCCGTGCCCGCGCCGTTGAAGGTGGTGGTGGCGATGACGGGATTGAACTGCGGCGTCGCGGCGTATTGCTCGCGCCTGAGAATATTGAAGGCCGTCGCCAGGTGCGCACCCAGTGAATAACCCGTAACGTTGAAGCTCTGCCCGGCAAGCAGGTTGGGATCGGACCTGAGTTGTGCGTACCAGGCTTCCATTTCGGCGATCTGGCCGAAGCCCCAACCGAGCTCCTTCAGTTCCAGTTGATTCGTCGCTTTGTTGTCGCGCGCGGCGTCGTCGATAAATTCCGTCGAGCGAAAGGACAGCGTCAATTCGCCCGTCTGCGGGTTTTTAAACAGCGTGCCGCTAAACCCCGTGCCGCCCGCCTTCAGCGGGTCGTTGCGGTATTGGGCGAGCACTTCATGCTGCACGGTGAATTGCTCTGCCTGCACTGCCGTGAAACGGCTGGCGTGAGTGTTGCCGACTTCGAGCCTCGCCCGAATTTCGGTGTTATCGGGCAGCACACCGTTGTCCGATGTCCGAAGCAGAAATGCTTCCGCCGCCATTTGCATGTTGGCGAACTCGAGCAATTTGTTGATTTGGTTATTTGCCATTTTGCTTCTCCGTAGCGGGGTTAAGCACTTTCAATACAAACCATCGATCTGACCAGTCATGCGTTTCAGGACAGGAACGTCCATTTGGTCCAATACCCCTAGCAGTCAGCCAAGGGCTCCGGCCGCCTGATGTTGACCCAAAGCCCGCTTCGATAAGATACCCGGTTCGTTCAGCAATTACTGAACCATTTTCAAGATCAATAACTCGTAAACGACCACCAGCAATCCAATATTTGCGATCTTCCCGGCTTGATATGTCCTCCCATGAAATGCCGAATCGACTGGATGGTTTATCAATGGGCTGTTGAACGTATTCACGCTTACCAGATGGATAAATATACTTAACAAATCTTTGTGTTTCCCTCGAGTCGGCGGGGATGGTTAATTCCACAAAATCAAGGCCAGGCCCATTTGCACCATATGCGATAGGAGCATTCGGTGACGCAAATCTAGCAGCCTCTAATTTTCCTCGCTGACTATGTATCGACGCGCTATATGGATCCCCCATCCAGAACTGATCGCGCGAATCAGCCTCCGTCGCCGGCGGCAACGGCTTGACGATAAGCACGCTCTTAACCCCCGTGAACATCTTGTAAATCTTCTCGCCCGCCTCGGTGTCGCATTTCATCTTGAAATACGCCCACGCGGCTTTGGCATAGGTGTCACGCTGATGCTGTTCAACCATCGCCTTGCCGGGCAGGTAACCAAACGCCGCAAGCACAATGGTCGTTGCGATGACCTTGCCAAGAACGCCCTTGCTGTATTTCACCGCCAGCACCACCGCGCCTATAGCCAGTGCCCAATACAGGAATCCGATGCCGCGCAGCACGCTGCCAAAGCCGGTGAGTTCAAGCATTAATTTCGCTCTTGTGTTGAATCGAATGCATTTGGTGTTCCGTGGAACTACCCGCAAGGTAACGCTTTTTGCTATGCAATACAACTAGGCCAAACGGCCTAGTCCGTTTGCTTACAAACGGCATAAAGTTGATAAAAATCAACGCCTTGAGCCAATTTGTTCTAGGTACGCTTGGACCAATAGGGGACAGACCACGTTTTTACAGATATTATTCATGGCGCTGGTGTTATCTACCACGAGCTGATCGGAGTTATTCACGGGCACGAGATTCAAGCCCGCGCTGACCGCGCCTTTCGCGGCGCCGCGTTGTCGTGCTTCTCCCGCGTCAAGGGCGGGAACATTTTCAGCGGGTAGTGCTTTTGCTTCCGTCACGGTGGACTCCTGTGCCTTGCGGTGTCGATCACTTGTCATTGCCCCGATGCGCGGTGCTGCGCATGCCGCGAGATACACGCTGGATCTCGCGTCGTTCGCCACCTGGTCAGGGCTGAAGCCGAAGTGCTACCTTTGTGAGCGGCAAACCAGAAAGATGCACGGTAACGCTGTTCGGTCGCCCATGCAAATGGCCTAGGCCATCTGGCTTAGGCCGTACATTATTGGATGACGAAAAATTGATAAAGATCAACAGGTTACGACAATGTGTTCCGGTAGCGCTTTGGCCCCATTATTTGGACAGGGTTGGGCGCTGTTTTATTGCGGATTTGCGGCATTCGCGCGCGGTGACTGCGAAAACTCAATCCGCTGCTGGCGCCGCTGCCTGCTCCGTCCCCATCGCCGCAAAGTTAAACACCACATCCACCTTCAAGGTACGCACTTGTTATTCATAGCACGCAGTGCTATATTTTATCTTGGAGGAATGGATGGTTGTTTACAAAACTCGCTGGTTTGATCGCTGGGCCAGAAAACAGAGTTTGAGTGTTTACGCCCTTTGCGAAGCCGTGCGCGAAATGCAGGCGGGGCTGTATGAGGCCGATCTTGGCGGCGGGTTGTTAAAAAAGCGCATTGCACGCGCCGGGCAAGGCAAGCGTGGCGGGTTTCGCACGTTGGTCGCGACAAATAAAGGTAGTCAGTGGTTTTTTGTGTATGGTTTTCCGAAAAGTATGCGTGACAATATTGATCAAGACGAGGAACAGGCTCTGAAAAAACTGGCCGCGCATTTGTTGTCGCTGCCGACGGCGGCGTTGACCACCGCGCTGCACACGGGTGAACTGATAGAGGTTAATTGCCATGCGTAAAACCAAATCCCCCATTCTTGAGGCGGTGCACGAAACAGCCAAGGGGCTGCACGCCGCCGGTGTGATGGATCAACTGACGTTGCGTGAATTCGACCGCATTTGCCTGCCGCCCGTTGAGCCGCTATCACCCGGCAAGATCAAGCGAATTCGCCGCGATGCGCGCGTAAGCCAAGCCGTATTTGCTGCCTATTTGAATACCAGTGTTTCGACCGTTCAAAAATGGGAAATCGGGCAAAAGCGCCCCACGGGTACGGCGCTAAAACTGCTGCATTTGGTGCAAAAGGGCGGGTTGGAGGTGGTGGCAATTTAAGGAGGGGGCGGCCTCTGCGGGCGGCGGTTGTTAAGCGTTTACGCCACTGTTGGCGGCGTCGCCTGCTCCGCCCCCGGCGCACCAAAGTTAAACACCGCATCCACTTTCAAGGTGCGCGGTAAATTGTGCGCGATAAACAGCATCGTCACCTTGCCTTTTAACTGGTTGATGGTGTTGGCAAACTGATCCGCGGTTTGTTGATCGAGGCCGCTGGTGGCTTCGTCGAAGATCAATATTTTCGGGCGTTTGAGTAGCGCGCGGGCGATGGCGATGCGCTGGCGCTGCCCGCCCGATAGCCCCACGCCGTGTTCGCCGATGGGGGTTTGGTAGCCTTGGGGCATTTTTTCGATAACCTCGTGAATTTCAGCCATTTTGCAAGCGGTGACCACGTCTTCAAACGTGGCGTGGGGGCTTGCCATGGCGAGGTTTTCGTAGACGGTGTTGGCAAACAGCACCGTTTCTTGCGGCACCACGCCATAATATTGGCGCAACTCGTTGGCGGAGAGGTGGCGGATGTCGCGCCCGTCGATGTCGATGCGCCCGTCCTCAGCGGGGTAGAAGCCCAGCAGCAGCTTGGCCAGCGTGCTTTTGCCGCAGCCGGAAGGCCCGGTGATTACGGTGAGCTGGCCGGGCTTTAAGGTGAGGTTGAGGTTGCGATACAAATACGGATGTTTGTCGCTATACCGAAAACTCAAATTGACGATGGTGACTTGCCCCGCGCCACCGGGCGCGCGGGACGGGGTAAGGGTATAGGGCTCGGCGGGGGAGTCCATCAAATCGCCCAGCCGTCTGACGGCGATATCAGCCTGCTGAAACTCTTGCCACAGCGAAGCAAGGCGCAACATGGGCTGCGCCATGCGGCTGGCGAACATTTGAAAGGCCACCAGCATGCCAATGGTAAAGCCTTCGTTTTGCATCACGATCAATGCGCCCACGCACAGCACGGCCAGCGTTTGGGTTTGCTCGATGGCGTTGGCGAGCGTGTTGGTGGTGTTGGAAAGCTGGCGGGTTCTGAAACCGGCGGCGAGGTAGGCGGCAAGCAGATCGTTGTAACGCTTTTCAAGGTATGGTTCCATTTGCAGGGATTTCACCGTTTCCATGCCGGCCACGTACTCGGTGAGAAACGCCTGATTGCGCGCGCCGATGAGAAATTGCTCGTTCACCCGCGTGCGCAGAATGGGCGTGATCACAAAGCTCAAGATGGCAAGCAGCACCACGGTGGCCACCGAAATTAGCGAGAGCTGCCAGCTATACCAAAACATCACCGCCAGAAACACCAGCAAAAACGGCAAATCCAGAAACAGCGTGACGGC
>JAYVSR010000213.1:0-11470 GCA_043775155.1 Burkholderiales bacterium
TGTTTATCTGTTGATCAAGGAGCCGTTGATGCCCGCCGTTACCCCCGAACTCGCCACGGTGCAAGCCGCCCTGGCCAAACTCGATTCGCGTTATGTTGACGCTGCCAGCATGCCCTGGCGCGAAACCCGTTGGCCGACCATCAAGGCCAAGGTGTTGATGGAAGACAGCGAACGCGGCATTCGCACCATGCTGATGTACTGGGAAGCGGGCACCGAGTTCCCGGCGCACGAGCATGTTGATATCGAGCAAACCTATGTGCTCGAAGGCGCGTTTGAGGATTCGCAGGGGGTGTGCAGCGCCGGGCAATTTGTCTGGCGTCCGGCCGGCAGCAGCCATACTGCGCGCTCGGTCGATGGTTGCCTGATGTTGGCGATCTTCCTCAAGCCAAACCGGTTCTTTGATGAGCCAGGCGCGCCGCATTGATGGATCGACGCCCAGGCCATCAGTGCCTGTCGATTTCAAGTTCAATTTCAATTTCAATTTCAATTTTCCCCAAAGGCATCTCCATGAAACGCCGCACCCTCTTGTCCGCTTCACTCGTTGCAGCGGGCGCTTCGCTCAGCGACACCCGCAGCGCATTCGCGCAAGCGTTCCCGAACAAACCCATCCGCATCATCATCCCGTTCACCCCCGGCTCGGCCACCGACACGATGGCGCGACCAATTGCCGAGCGCCTCACGGCTGCCCTCGGCCAGCAGGTGTTGATCGAGAATCGCCCCGGCGCTGGCGGCACCATCGGCGCCAATGCACTCGCCAAAGCGCCGCCGGATGGCTACACCCTCGGCGTGGTGTCGGTAGGGCACGTCATCAGCCCTACGCTCTACGCCAACTTGCCCTACGACACGCTGAAAGATTTTGCCGGCGTCACGCCGTTAGCCTCGCTGCCATCGGTGCTGGTGGTGGCTCCCTCGCTCGGTTACAAAACCCTGCGTGACTTGGTCGCCGCCGCCAAAGCCAAGCCCGGATCGTTCAACTACGCCACGGCAGGCACCGGCAGTGGCGCGCATATTGGCGCGGAAAAATTTCGGATGGCGGCGGGCATTGATGCGGTGCATGTGCCGTTCAAAGGCTCGCCCGAGTCGCTGACTGAAACCATCGGTGGCCGCACTCAGTTCACCGTTACGCCGCTGTCCACCGCCACTGGGCAGATTCGCGATGGCCGCTTGCTCGCGCTCGCTGTCAGCACATCGAAGCGCTCGCCCGCGTTTCCCGATGTGCCGACGATGGCCGAAGCCGGTTACCCGAAAGCCGAGTTCAATTTTTGGGTCGGCATGCTGGCACCGGCCGGCACGCCGCGCGATCTGGTCGCGCGTCTCAACGATGAGATCAAACGCATCTTGCAAGCGCCCGAGATGATTGAGCGCTTTGCCAAGCTCGGTGCCGAACCGTTCATCCAGTCACCGGGTGAATTCGACAATTTCTTGCGCGATGAAGTCAATACCCTCGGCGAAGTGATGCGCGCGTCGGGCGCGAAACCGCAGTAGCCCGGAGGAGTGTGCAATGCCCATTTTTGACCAACCATTTGAACCAGGCGATACCGCCCTCGTCACCGGGGCCGGCAACGGCATCGGCCGCGCCATCGCGCAAGCGCTGGTGGCTGAAGGCGTGCGCACCGTGTTTGCCGACATCAAAGCCGAGACCGTCGCGGCGGCTGTGGCGTCGTCCGCCAACCCGAAACTCGCCACCGCTTGGGTCGGCGACCTCGCCGAAAAAAGCGAATGCGAACGCTTGCTGGTTGATGCGCGCAACGCCCTTGGCCTCATCACCCACTTCGTTCACAGCGCCGCGCCGCCGCGCCGCGAAGCCGATCACGCGCTCGCTGTTACCGATGAAACCTGGACCCGCATGCGCGCTGTCAATGTCGACGCCGGCTTTCATTTGGGCCGCGATATTTCGAAATCGCTGATCGCCGCCAAAGCGCCCGGTAGCCTGCTCTACCTCACCTCGCTGCACACCGAAACCCCGCGCAACCTGCCGCACTACAGCACCTCAAAAGCCGCGATGGCGATGCTGGTCAAAGAGATGGCGAAGACCCTGGGCCGTTATCAAATTCGCGTCAACGCGCTGGTGCCCGGCGCAATTGCCGCCGGCGGGTTCGTCGCTGACCCCAAGCTCGCGCGCCATATTCCGCTCGGGCGTTTGGGCAAGAGTGAAGACCTCGCACCAATGGCGCTCGCCGTGTTATCGAACAAAATCTCCGGCTACATCACGGGCGCTGCGATTGTGATTGATGGCGGGATTGCGCTGACCAACTGGTTTGATCCGCCGGTGTTGGAGTGAGTGCTGCGCCCATCAGGTGGTAGCGCGTGCGGGTTGCTGCCGAGTCAGGTATATACTCAAAGGATATACATTAACTGCTCCGGCCAACATGCACACAACCAAGGTGTTTCAAAGCGGAAATTCTCAGGCCGTGCGCCTGCCCAAAGCATTCAATTTCAAGTCTGCGGTGGTGTACATCGAGCGCCGCGGCGATGAAGTGGTGCTGCGCGAAAAGCCGGTAACACTGGCGGCCGCATTGGCCAATCTGCCCGCGTTGCCGCAAGATTTTCCCGATTCGATTGCGCAGCCGGCGTTTGAAGAGCGCGACTGGGACGCCCTGTGAGCGGCGTCGCGCAAGGCGTCAGCGCGCGCTATTTGCTCGACACCAACATCGTCATTTACCTTTCCAAGCATCGCTCGCCGGAAATATTGCGCCGAATGGAAAAATTGTTTTCTGGCGAAGCCGTCATCTCCGCCATCACTTACGGTGAACTTTGCTTTGGCGCGGCACGCAGCGTCAAACCGGTAGCGACGCAAAAAGTGGTTGATCAACTTGCCGAGGCGTTTCCGGTGTTGGCGGTCGCCGGCGACGCCGCGCGCGAGTACGGAAAATTGCGCGCACAGCTCGCTGCAAAAGGCACGCCGATTGGGCCGAACGACTTGTGGATTGCGGCTCAGGCCAAATCCGCCGGGTTGACGCTGGTGACCAACAACGAGCGTGAATTTCGCCGGGTGAGCGGACTGAAGGTGGAGAACTGGGTTTAGTTGCCAGCCTGGAGTCTGAGGCGGGAAGCGCGCAGCCGCGCAACCGCGCAACCGCGCAAGATTTCGCATTGACGCGATCTTTGTGAATCGTTTCGGCACCGATGCGGGCCAAACAACTGATGCGAAAAAGCAACATCATCAATCACAAAGATTGACAGCGCATCGTCAATCATTAAACTGCGCCCCTCATTGAATTTGCGCAGTAACACTGAAGCGCAAACCCAGCAGCCCGCGCCGTAACGAAGCAGTATCGACCCAGTAATCGCGCGGCAACCCAATCACCCAATTTAAGGAAAGGACGACATGCAATCTCGCACCCGCACTCTGCGCTGACTCTCACAAGACCCCCTGGCTTGGAGCGTTCAGCAGCACCTCCAAGCCTCGGCCATTGAGACGGCGCATGCGGTTACGCATGTCGTTCCCAAAGCCCTGGCGATGTTTCATCCCCAGGGTTTTTTGTTTTCTTGAAAGTGATTTTTAAAATGGGCATTCAATTAACGCTCGGCCAAGGCCGGGTGCCGGTCAAAGTATGGACCAAAGATATTGAGCACGAAGCGATTCAGCAACTGGTCAACGTTGCGCAGTTGCCGATTGTGCATGGCCACATAGCGGTGATGCCGGATGTCCACATGGGCATCGGCGCAACTGTGGGGTCGGTGATCCCGACCAAGTCGGCGATCATTCCCGCAGCAGTGGGGGTGGACATCGGCTGCGGCATGAACGCAGTGCGTCTGTCGCTAACGGCGAACGACCTGCCGGACAACCTGTATCGCGTGCGCGCAGCGATTGAGGCTGCCGTGCCGGTCGGCTTTTCGCAGCATCCGGCGAGCAAGGTGAAGGGATCGCAACACGCCCGCACCGCGCGTACGCTCGACGACCGGCTCGACAGCATCGTCGCCAAGCATCCGGCGCTGATGAAAATGCAGCGGCGCTTTGCCGAGACCTGGGTGTGCCAGCTCGGCACCTTGGGCGGCGGCAATCACTTCATCGAGTTGTGTCTGGATGAGGCGAACCAGGTCTGGGTGATGTTGCACTCGGGCTCACGCGGCATCGGCAACGTGATGGGGCGCTACTTCATTGAAGCGGCGAAGAAAGACGCGATGCGCAATCACGTCAATCTGCCGGATCGTGACTTGGCCTACTTCTCCGAGGGGTCTGAGTGGTTCGACGATTACGTCGAAGCCGTCGATTGGGCGCAGGACTACGCACTGTTGAACCGGCGCGAAATGATGCGGCTGGTGCTCGAAGTGTTGCAACGCGAGTTGTCGCCGAAGATCAACGCCTGGAAAGTGCAGGGCGAAGCGATCAATTGTCACCACAACTACGTGCAGCGCGAAGAGCACTTCGGCGAGAAGCTGTTCGTCACCCGCAAGGGTGCGATCAGCGCGCGTGAGGGCGAGTTGGGCATCATCCCCGGCAGCATGGGGGCGAAGTCTTACATCGTGCGCGGGCTGGGCAACCCGGAGTCGCTGTGCTCGTGTTCGCACGGCGCCGGCCGGCGCATGAGCCGCACCGCCGCCAAGCGCAAGTTCAACCGCGTTGATCTGGAGCAGCAAACGCAGGGCGTCGAGTGCCGCAAAGACGGCGGCGTGATCGACGAGATTCCCGGTGCCTACAAAGACATCGACGTGGTGATGGAGAACCAGCGTGACCTCGTCGAAGTCGTGCATACGTTGAAGCAGTTCGTCTGCATCAAGGGGTGATGATGAAAACCATCAACCCCTTGACCGCGCAACGTGTGATCAAAGCGATGAAACCGCGCAACCCGGTGCTGGCGGCGTTGAAGAACAACCGTTCGCCGGGGTCAGGCGCGCATATCAAGGCACACGGCGCGTTGCGGCGCGCCGAAAAAATGGCGGTCGCGCAAGAGACTGCGGCATTCAAATAAGAGGAGAAAAAAGATGCGTGAAGACATGTTCAAAATCATCGTCGAGCGGCCGCGCCGCCGCAATGGCGATCCGCCCGTGCTGTCGCGCGATGGACGGCACTTTCGCAATCGCGTCTGGCCGGACGAGGACGGCGGTAACGCGCCGCCGCACTTCGGCATGAAGGCGGGATACAGAAATTGCAAATATCCCAACGAGAATCTCGCGCCCTTGCAGCGTTGGCTCGCTTCACAAGTCAACCGCCCGTGGGACAAGGTGTACGCCGATTTGTGCGCCAACATCGACCGGCGCAGCACGGTGCAGGAGCACATCTTCACGCACATCCGTGATTTCGTGGCGATTGACACTGCGCTCGTTGAGGGTGAAGTGATCACCCGCGAAAACTGGCGGCGTGAGAATCTGCCAGTCGCCGAAGCGCGCCAGGAGTTGTTCGTTCATCCGCGCACCGGCATCTTGCTTGCCAATCGCGCGCGGCTGCGTTTGAAGCGGGAGAAAGAAGCGGTGCGTCAGCGTGAGCGCAGCGACGATGCCGGGCAGCGCAAAGTGCTGGGCGAATCGGCGCAGCTCGTGTTGATCAACGGCGATTGGTTTGAAGTGAAGCTTGCGCGCTTGCCCGAGGGGGTGCCGACCGGCAAAGTCGGGCCGTATGGCCGGGTGGAGCATAAATTTGAACGGCGCTGGGATGTGGCGCTGAGAAAGTCTGTCGCGCAGGATGACAGCGGCGGGACAGGAAGCTGCGAGGCGCTCTCCGGCAAACGCGGCTGGTACGCGGTGGAAAAGCACCAACTCGGCAAGAGCGAAATCAAGCGCCACGCACTCAAACAAAAGGCCGGGACTTCCCGGCCTTTTTGCTGGCGCAGGATTGTTCTATCCGCCGATAAGCTTGTGATTGCGGCGAATGCCTGGTCTGCGCTGTCCGGCCGCAGTCCATCTTGACGCCCGCGAACGGTTTATCGTTTGCGCGTTTCTGCCAGAGCGCGCTCTAGAACAATGCGATCCAGTTTGTCTTTGTCGCGCGAGGTCTGCTTGGTCTTGAGCATACCTTCGAGGTCGATGGTATGCACCGGGACGCCATCAAGATCAATGGTTTGCGCATGGGGTAGCAGCGATTCGTAAGTCTCACCGCAGGCGTTGAAAAGCAGATCAACAACAAAAGCATCTGCTACCCGGATGGTCTCACCGTCGGCAAACCATTCCGGCAGCAAGTCTTCGGCTGCGCGGTCTGGCAGCAGCAGTAAGGCACGCCGCACCCGTTCGCCTTGCTCGGACGTGGGGCGTAAAACGATGTCGATGTCGGTGGTACCGCGCTGGTAACCAAGCGCGTACAGCGCATAGCCGCCGATCAAAAAGTAATCGACGCCTTGATCATTAAGCGCTGTGATCAGCAGCTTTAAATCCTCGACACTGGGCGGTCTCGCCTTTTTTTTGTCAGAGTCATCCATGTGGATTATTTTGCGGTCTGTCGGCGCAGGAGCACATTCTCGGCAATCGCGCGGGTCAGGGCTTCGTCGGTGGCGCGATTCATTTCTTCGTGCGATTTGAACCGGTAGACGCCTTTGACAATCCCGGTCGTCGAAACGGCTGCCAATGCTGCGCCCGTGCGCTGATGCTCCGCCGCAAGCGCGAGATTGGCTCCGCTGGGCGAGAGTTCTGGCTGACTGATGACCCTGTTTCCGATTTGCCGCATGGATTCATTATGAGGTCTAACCTGCAATTTTCCAACCGCGTTGCATTGTCGCTGGGCGATGGCGCTGGCCCGGAAAGCGGCGATGCGCTGTACGGCAAACGCGCCTGGTACGCAGTAAAAAAGCGCCAGCTTTGTTTGAACTGCGGCGCAACCTGTCGCAATCAGGCACACTGCACGTCTACTGCGCACGTATTTGCCTCTGATCATTTCCGCAATGGATCCCAACGAACCCCAGCACGACAAGCCGCGCGTGCAAGACGCGCTGGTGCTGCTCGCCTCGTCCGCTGTCTGCGCAGGGTTGTTCTATCTCTACCTCGGCAAGCTCACCGAGTCGCTGGTGTACGGTGCGTTCCTCGGTTGCGGTCTCGCCGCCATCGGCGCGGAGTTCGTCAAGTTCATCCGCTCGTATCGCGCGGAGCCGGGTGCGGGCAGCGCCGCTGGCGCAGTCACTGCGCTGGTGACACAGGCGTTTCGCATCGGCTTCATTTCGACGTTCGCCGCGATCCTCAAGGAATTGTTCAAACTCCTCGGGGTAAAAATATTCGTCTCGATCGTGATTGCGGCGAGTGCGTGGTTTGCGCTGTCGGGGCGCGGTCCGTTTTGATCGATTGGCTATTTCGCGCTACTCAATTGGGTTTCTCTCTTTCTGCGCACGTACAATCCGCATCTGCAGACCTCTGAGCTTGAGATAACTTAGACGAACTCTTCGCAAACAGGTGAGAAATGGCCTCAGAGAAAAAAAACGAACGCATTCCACGGGAAGAACTTGTGGACAATCACCCAACGGGTTTGGAGTTGGACGATGATGACGATCAAGCCGACGCACCCGGGCTTTCCAAACCTTACGATCCGACGCAAATTCGCGTTGATCCAAAAATGTTTTCCTTGAGAAATATTTTGGACATGATCGAGGAAGGTGATTTGGATCTCGCGCCAGATTTTCAACGCCTCAAGGTCTGGAAAAATTGGCAGAAGTCTCGTTTGATAGAGTCAATTTTCCTTCGAATACCACTGCCAGCTTTTTATTTCTCATCTGATGTTGATGGGAGACTTCAAGTAGTTGATGGTGTCCAGCGCCTTTCGACCATATTTGACTTTGTTCGGGGTGGGGCAAACGGCAAGTCCCATTTCGCACTCGACGAGCTTGAATACTTGCAGAAGGAACTTGGTGGCGCGACGTACAAAAAGATTGAACAGTCCAACTGGGGGAAACGTTTGAATACGACCCAGATAATCTCGAATGTAATTGATCCGCAAACTCCACAGGCAGTGAAGTTTGATATTTTCAAACGAATCAATACTGGCGGGACGCCACTTACTTCTCAAGAGATACGTCATTGCATGAGCGGAAAGCGTTCTAGATCTCTATTAATGCGGCTCTCGCAATCCGATGAGTTTAAGAAGGCAACGAGCGGCAAGTTGGTCGGCCATATCCGAATGGCAGACCGAGAGTTGATCTTGAGAACGCTAGCGTTCAGGATAGAGAATGTTTTTGAGCGGAAGGCATCTTTTGGCTCGCTTGAGGAGCTTTTGAACTCGGCGACCGAGAAAATCGATAGAGAGCTTTCAGATAAGAGCCTGGCTAGCTTGGAAGAGGGTTTTCTTAACTCCATGAGCTTAGCAACGCGCTTGTTTGGGAAGCATGCGTTTCGAAAATGGCCCCCCGACGAAACAAAACTGTACCCGATCAACAAGGCGCTGTTCGAGGTCTGGGGTGTGATTTTGGCCGATTACTCTTGGGATCAAGTGCAGCCTAGTAAGGAAAGAATCGTTATAGAGTTCAGAAGACTTTTTGCTAAATACTCTTTCTTTATTAGTTCCATATCGAGCGCTACGGGCGACCCGAAAAAGATTTTGTATCGTTTTAATGAGATAAAAGGATTACTCAACAAATGTCTCTAGTAGAGCGAAAACTTGAAATCTCAAATTTCAAATGCTTTTCAAAGATTGAGATTCCATTTGGGCGGTTGACCCTACTTTGTGGCCGAAATAGCGCTGGGAAGAGTACCGTTGTTCAAGCGCTACTTCTTCACCGGATGGCGCTTAATCAGCTAGCAAATCGGTCTAAATCAGTCCCCCTAAATGCCGAGCCTGGACTTGCGCTTGGTAACGCCGACGACGTTTTTCATCGAGGGTCGAAGAGACGTGATTTGCGTGATCTCACATTGACTCTTGCCGATGCAGACTCAACGAGCCGGTTCGCCCTGTCCGCTGACGCCTCCGATTCAAACTGTCTACATATTTCTCGTGCGAGTCGGACGATAAATTTGACGCACTTAGAGCCTAGGAGATTTCTTTATCTTTCGGCTGAGCGAATAGGTCCGCGTGCACGACCAGGCGCGTTGTCAAATCTACCGTTAGGCAAATTGACTCTGGCGGAAGATGGAAGCAATCTTGCCGAAGTCTTTTCACGATTTGAACGCACGAAGATTCGACGTGAATTGGTGCATGTAGATGAACGGCATAAAGGAATCCACGCAAATCGGCTCTTGCAACGGAATGTAGAACTCTGGCTAAGCAATATTTTCGGAGCCATTCAACTCCGTGCGGAACCGACTGGAAATTATGCGCCGCCGATACTTCGCCTGCGTCGGTCGGAGTCTTCCGATGATTGGGTCATCCCCACGAATTTTGGATTTGGCGTCACGTATGCGCTTCCAGTTATTGTGGGTGGTCTGCTCATGAAATCTGGTTCGATGCTTATAGTCGACAGTCCCGAAGCTCATCTTCATCCAGCGGCGCAGACAGAGATGGCTTTTTTTCTGGCTGCTGTCGCGGCATCTGGCGTTAGCGTTGTGATGGAAACGCACAGCGACCACGTTATCGACGGTGTGCGCTTAGCTGTTAGTAAGAAGTATTACGGCCTTAGTGCTAGTAGTTGCATCGTCTTGAATGTGGATAGAAATGAGGAGGGTGAGTCGATAGTTTCGGAGCTGCATATTCGAGAAAACGGCACTCTTGATCGATGGCCAAAGGGATTTTTCGATCAACAAACATTGAATCTGCGTGAATTAGCTAGTCAGAATAAACACAATGCTTAGGTTTGCGTTTTTTGTTGATGAGTCCTCATTCGGCCGTCTGACGGGATCGAAATCAGAGGTATTTAAGCAACTCGACATATTTGTTGAAGTAGTGGAATACGCGCTAGAAGATGTAGGCCACCAAACTCACCTGACTTCGAGCGTTTACCAAATCAATTGGCTCGGCTCGGGGCAATTGTTTATTGATGCGCTGTTCGGAGATTATTTTTCTGAAAATCGAGATTTGGCCCTTCGACTGCAGCGAATTTTGGCCCGCTGCGAAATGTTCGACGGCGCGAGTCATAAAAACAGGCCTGCCGCCGCTGGGCGGTTTGCAAATGGAACCTTCCCGTTGAGTGCTGAAGCCGTCCACGAAGCTATCGTGCGACGAAGTGAAAGTGAATGCATTGGTGTACTAATCCAGATACCTGGTCTCGTTGCAGAAGGAGGCTGTGAAATTTCTGACGGGACTCACTTCTTTCCCGCGTTTGTATTGATGTCGCCTTCCAACGGAACCAACGCATACCGGTTTGGAATCGAGAAAGGAGTGAAATCCGAAGCGCTGTTTTTCGAGTTGGCAGATAGAGCGTTCCCAAAACTTCATAGGCATCCGGATTTGTCGTTCAAGAAATTTTCTCGGAATTATGCCGAGGTCAACGCGGCGGTTTTTGATCACTTCGTTTTCTTAAATGATGAATTTCCTAAACTTGCCCGAGAGAACAATTGGGATTTGCCACGAATGATTCGCGCGGCGCGAGTGAGTTTTAGCGATGAAAGTACGAATACAAAAAAAAATAAGAAAGCGATGCGGTACCGTGATATTCAATTTGGAGGCGAGACGATTTCTTGTACTTGGCACACAAAATTGAGCAAGACGCGTGACCGAATTCATTTTCATCCGCCGATTGGGAAAAAATTTGATAGCAAGTTGTTAATCGGCGCGTTCGCCGAGCATTTCCCAACGTAGCTTATGGTTTTTCTGCGCAATCGTTTTGAGAAATGCTCTAGTCTAGATGTGCGCTCCATAGTCAAAAAAGAAAAAAGGTGAGTTGTGTGGCGGAGCTCGAATTAAATGAGTAACGCGGAACTGAATGCTTGGAGGGGATGTTTTTACGTGCATCGGAATGTTGAAATCGACACTATGGTTGTGAAAAAACTCATTGCCGTCCGAGCTGTGCTGGCGATCATCGCGCTTGCGTTTCTTTTGGGATCATTTGCCCACGCCCAACCCTGGCCCAACAAACCGATCCGCCTGATCGTCCCCTTCCCCGCCGGTGGCCCAACTGACTTGGTGGGTCGTGAAGCGGCGAACATTCTGCGCGGCGCCCTCAACCAATCCGTGGTCGTCGAGAATCGCCCCGGCGGCAATGGCACGGTGGGTCTCGATGTGCTGGCGAAGTCGGCACCCGACGGCTACACCATCGGCCTCACCGCGATCACGTTGTCCATCGCGCCGCATCTGGGCAACGCGCCGTTCGATCCGTTCAAGGATTTTTCGCCGATCTCAAATCTGGTGTCGATGACGCCGCTGATCGTTGCCAACCCGGCGCTGCCGGCCAACAACTTGAAGGAGCTGGTGGCGTATGCCAAGGCGAATCCGGGCAAGGTGGCGTTCGGCACGCCGGGTGTCGCCACCGTGCCGCACCTGGGCGCGGAGTTGTTGCAGCGCGCCGGTGATTTCAAGCTGCTGCACATTCCCTTCAAGGGCGCGACGCAGCAGATTCAGGACTTGATCGGCGGCGCGACGATGCTCGATTTTCAAAGCTCGCTGGTGGTGGCGTTGCCGCAGGTGAAGGCCGGCAAGATCAAACCGATTGCGGTGCTCACCGCACAGCGTGCGCCGCAATTGCCC
>JAYVSR010000214.1:0-5551 GCA_043775155.1 Burkholderiales bacterium
CATGCCGGTGAGGCCCACCGGGGCCAGTGCCACCGGCATCGTCACTTTCTCACCCAGCATGGTGCCGGCGGTGGTGCGCTGCTCGACGTTGACAGCGACGCGCTGGCGCAGGCGCAGCGCGTGAAGATCGCTGCTATTGGCGTTGTAGGTGCTCTCGGTGTAGCTGCCGGCGTCAACGTAATCGTAGAACGCCTTCGGGGCGTTCTTCTTGTGCAGTTGGCGCAGGTCTTCGATGCAGGTGATGACGGGCATGGTGGTTTGGGATCGCCTATTGGAGGGAGCTATTTTCGCACTGGATGACGCAATTGATCCGTGGCGGCGGGTCAGCGCGGCGTGTCACCTTTGAGTGTGACGCGATGCATTGAGCGCTTGTAGCCGTGATAGTCGTTCACCGGGTTGTGCAGCACGCAGCGGTTGTCCCAGAAGGCGATGTCGCCTACTCCCCAGGAGAAGCGGCAGGTGAATTCCGGTTTGCTCTGGTGTGCGAAGAGAAAGTTCAACAAGGGGGTGCTCTCTTCTTCCGTCATGCCGGCAAAACGCGCGGTGTGGCCGAAGTTGACGTAAAGCGATTTACGCCCGGTCTCGGGGTGCGTCCGCACCACCGGGTGCTCGGCGCTCAGTTCTTTTTTTGACTGCGCGGACGGCGCGTCCTTGATGCGGTCTTCGCGGGTTTTGGTCACATCCGCTTTGGCGGAGGTGTTGACGCCTTTGAGTTGCGCCAGCATCGCTTGCATCGCCGGCGAGAGCGCCTCAAACGCCGCTGCGCCACTGGCAAACAATGTATCGCCGCCGAACGGCGGCACTTCGCGGGCGATCAGCATGGTCGCCATCGGCGGTGCTTCGAGATAGGCGGTGTCGGTGTGCCAGATGCCGCCGAAGTTGTGCTTCTCGTGCGGCAGCTTCAACACCGGAATGATCAGCGGATGGCCTTCGATGCCCTGGACGAACGGGTATTCGACGACCTCGCCGAAGCGTTCGGCAAATGCCTGAAACGCGGCCGGCGGCAGCGGCTGATCGCGAAAGAACACGACGCCGTGTTGCAACCAGATGCGGCGGATGTCGGCGAGCGTGGCGTCGCTCAACGGCTGCTGTAAATCGATGCCGTGAATCTCGGCACCGACGGCACCGGCCAGCGGTTTGACTTGGAGGGTTGCATGGAGGCTCATGTGCGCATTATTGCCGAATCGCTGCCGTCCTTGTCACAACTGTGCCGCCACCCCGCCGCCGCTGCCGCTCACGTCCGCCGTGCGCCGCCCCATCAATGTTCCGGAGAATGGCTCCTGGAGCCATTATCTGGCACTTTTTAGAGGTGGATCATGCCCGCCGCCACGGTGTGGTTTGTTACTTCATCGATGACGATGAACCCGCCGGTGGCGCGGTTGTCGCGGTAGGCATCGAAGGCGAGCGGCTGCTGGGTTTTTAGTTTGACGAAGCCAATGTCGTTGAGCGCGAGAGTGGCCGCGTCGCGTTGCGCGCCGGTTTCGACATCAAGGCACGAATCCACCGCGGTGAATTTCGCGCGTACCGATTGCGCACCGAGTTTGATCAGATATTTGCGCGACGCATCGAGCGTCTCCTGATTCATCCAGCAGACCACCGCCGTCAATTGATTTGACGCGTGTGGCGCGGTACCCGCTGAAATCAAATCGCCGCGCGAAATGTCGATCGCGTCTTCGAGCAACAACGTGACCGACTGCGGCGCAGCGGCGCTGCCCATCGAGCGCAACGCACCGCGCTCATACACAGCGATGTCTTTGATGCGAGTGGTCTTGCCGCCGGGCATCACGGTCACCACGTCGCCGACTTCAACGCACCCCGATTCAATCCGGCCCTGATAGCCGCGATAGTCGTGATACTCGGCCGCTTCCGGCAATTGCGGCCGGCTCACCAGTTGCACCGGAAAGCGGAACGGTTGCTCGTGCAGCGCAGCGGCGACATCAACACTCTCAAGAAAATCAAGCAGCACCGGGCCGCGATACCAGGGCATGTTGGCCGAGGCATCAACCACGTTGTCGCCCAACAAGGCCGAGAGCGGGATCGCCTGCACCTGCGGTGCCGTGCCGGGCAAGCCGCTCTGTCCGATGAAAGTGCGGAATTCGTTGTCGATGCGCGCAAACACCGCTTCGCTGTAATCCACCAAATCCATCTTATTCACGGCCAGCACCAGATGGCGGATGCCGAGCAGACGCGCGACCAGCGCGTGGCGCTTCGATTGGGTTGAGAGCCCGTTGCGCGCATCGACCAGCACAATCGCCAGATCAGCGGTAGACGCGCCGGTCACCATGTTGCGCGTGTACTGCTCGTGGCCGGGGGTGTCGGCGATGATGAACTTGCGCTTCGGCGTGGCGAAGTAGCGGTAGGCCACGTCGATGGTAATGCCCTGCTCGCGCTCGGCAATCAGACCGTCGGTGAGCAGTGACAGATCGATCTGCATTTGTTCGGTCGTGCGGCGCAAGCGTTTGGTGGCGCGCTCGACCTGCACCAGTTGGTCTTCAAAGATCGATTTCGAGTCGTAGAGCAGGCGGCCGATCAACGTGCTCTTGCCGTCATCGACGCTGCCGGCGGTGGAGAAGCGCAGCAGGCCCGAAGCCGATGACGGGATCGGTGCAGCTGGGTTCAGTTCGGTGTTCATCAGAAATATCCTTCCTTTTTGCGCAGCTCCATCGCCGCTTCCGAAGTCTGGTCGTCCATCCGTGTCGCACCGCGCTCGGTGATGCGGGTAGCGCTGGTTTCGAGAATAATTTCTTCCACCGTGCGAGCGGGCGACTCGACCGGCGCGGTGCAAGTCATGTCGCCCACCGTGCGAAAACGCACCGTCAGCGACTCGACCGCTTCGCCAACTTTCGGCTGCACCAGGTGCGACACCGGCAGGATGCCGTTCGGTTTGCGGATCACTTCGCGCTGATGAGCGAAATAGATCGATGGCACTTCGAGAGCCTCGCGTGCGATGTATTGCCACACGTCGAGTTCAGTCCAATTGGAAATCGGAAACACGCGCATGTGCTCGCCTTGATGGGTACGCGTGTTGTAGAGGTTCCAGAGTTCGGGCCGCTGGTTCTTCGGGTCCCACTGGCCGAACTCATCGCGGAAAGAAAAAATGCGTTCCTTGGCGCGCGCTTTCTCTTCGTCGCGCCGCGCACCGCCAAAGCAGGCATCGAACGAAAACTCTTCAATCGCATCGAGCAGGGTGACGCTCTGGTGGCGGTTGCGTGATTCGTCCGCCGACTTCAAGCGCACGCGTCCGGATTGAATTGAGTCTTCGACCGAGCGCACGATCAACTCTTCGCCCAACTCAGCGGCGCGCGCATCGCGAAACGCAATCACCTCGGGGAAATTGTGTTCCGTGTCCACGTGCAAGAGAGGAAACGGAAAGCGTCCCGGGCGAAAGGCTTTTTCGGCCAGCCGCAACAACACGATCGAATCCTTGCCGCCCGAGAACAGCAGGGCCGGATTGCGGCACTCGGCTGCGACCTCGCGCATGATGTGGATCGCTTCGGATTCGAGCCAGTCGAGGTGGCTACCGCCGTGGATTGCCGTGTCATGCAGTTGGGCGTTATCGTAACGACGTGCCGTGTCGAGTACGGCTTGCGGGGCGGGAGCGTTCATACGAGTGCTTCTTCCTGAGAGTTATTTGTTTCGGCCAGATTCGGTTTTGCCGCGACATGCAGTCCGCATTCCTTTTTATCCGCCGCTTCCCACCACCAGCGGCCAGCGCGCACGTCCTCGCCGGGTGCAATCGCGCGAGTGCAGGGCGCACAGCCGATGCTGGGAAGGCCGCGCGCATGCAGCGCGTTGACCGGCACGCCATGGGCTTGGATGTAGGCCTCAACGTCGGCGAGCGTCCAGTCGAGCAGCGGGTTAAATTTTGTCAACTGGTATTGCGCGTCAAACGCCGACTCGCTCAATTGCGCACGCGACGCCGCTTGCTCGCGGCGCAGGCCGGTGACCCAGGCGCGTTTGCCGGCCAGTGCGCGCGTGAGCGGTTCCACCTTGCGTACCGCGCAGCAATCCTGGCGCTGGCTGATGCTGTCGAAAAAACCGTTGATGCCATTGAGCCGCACGTAATGTTCGACCGCCTGGGTCTGCGGATAAAAAACGGCGATGCGTTTTTTGTAGTGCGCTTCGGTTGCGGCGAGCAAGTCCAGCGTCTCAGGGTGCAAGCGTCCGGTGTCGAGCGTAAACAGGCTGATGCCAGGCGCATGCCTGACGATCAAGTCAGTGACCACCATGTCTTCCACGCCGAGGCTGGTGGAAAAAGCAGCCGGCGCTTGCGCTTCTGCGCGCTGCAAAATAGAGATGGCGTGTTCGATTTTGTTCATGATGAAAAATGCGTGTTAAGTATTCGCGTGCGCCGTTACGAAACCAGCTTGGCCCCAACCAAAATCAGCATCGCGGCCAGCGCTGGGCGCAGCACGCGCTCCGGCAGCTTGCGCGACCAATGACTGCCGATCATTACGCCGGGAATCGATCCGACCAAGAGAGCGGCGAGCAGCGCCAAATCCACCGTGCCGAGGGTTGCATGGCCCAAGCCTGCCACCAGCGTCAGCGGCACCGCATGCGCAATGTCGGTACCGACGATTTGTACGGCGGGCCGGGAGGGATAGAGAAAGATCAGCGCGGCGACACCCACCGCACCCGCGCCCACCGAAGACAAGGTGACCAGTACACCGAGCACCGCGCCGGTGGCTACCGTCGCCATGGCGATGCGGCGATCGCTCCAGCGCGTCACCGGCGACAGCGCTGCCAGCTGCGTCTTGAAAATGATCGCCGCCGCCGTCAGTAACAGAGCCACGCCGAGCGTGCCCTTGATCGCCGCCGCGAGAGCGTCTGGCGCCGGCGCGATCAGATGCAGCAAGACGGTGGTCACCAACGCCATTGGCACGCTGCCTAGCGCCAGCCAGCCGGCGATGCCGTAGTCCACCGTGCCTTGGCGATCATGGACGTAAATGCCACCGGCTTTGGTGACGGCGGCATAGAGCAAATCGGTGCCGACCGCAGTCGCTGGGGCGATGCCGAACGCCAGCACCAACAGGGGTGTCATCAGCGAGCCGCCGCCGATGCCGGTGAGGCCGACGATGACGCCGACCAAGAAGCCGGACAGCGAAGTGAGGGGAGAGAACCAGTCCATGACGCGCATTTTGGCTGCGCGTTTATATTCTGTAAAAGAATATTAAATTACTTGTTTATTGCTTTTTATAGTTTATTGGTTTGTCATTTGACCCTCGGGTTTATCCGCCACGCGCTGCGCCAAACGGTCCTCGGGTGGCGCGTAAGATGCGCTACCCGGTTTGTCCGCCACCTTCCCCTATTTTGGTTCATCGATATGCTCACCCAGTAGTGTCCGGTCAATGAAGCCAATCGGCAAGGAAGAATGAGCATCCATGCGGGTTTGCGGGCGATTTTATTTGGTGCCGATTTGAAACGCGAAATGTCCTTTTTAAGTAGTTTCCCAGGGTTGACAACCCTGGGGACTGCATATGAACGCCGGCAAGACGCTGTTTGCACAAGTGATGGAGTTTGTGCCGTGGACCAGTTTCGCGCGCATTGTGGC
>JAYVSR010000215.1:0-5222 GCA_043775155.1 Burkholderiales bacterium
GCGCCCAGAGGTGTTTCGGGAGGAGCGGGGAGGTTAGGGGGAGGCGCATTGGCATGATGATATTCGAAAAGAATGGTGTCACGGTGTTTCTCGTTGAGCACAAGCTGGCCGCCGACAGTGCGACCGAGCAGCGTATCGATTTGCTACAATTGTCGCAGATCACTACAAATAAAGGAAATGCCATGAGTACCGCGATCCGCATCAACGACGACATCTATGTCGCCGCGCAACGCGTCGCCGGCGCGGAACGGCGCTCGATTCCGCAGCAAATCGAGTTCTGGGCGCAAGTCGGCAAGACCGCGCTGGAGAATCCAGACCTGCCGATCGAATTCGTTCGCGAGCTGTTGATCAGCAAACACACCGATCGCGCGCTGGCGGAACCGTTTCAGTTGAAGGCGGCGAGGAAAAGCGCTCACGCCGCGCGCGCCACTCGCAAGCGTGTCTGACGTCACCGTTCTGCAAATGCCCGCGTTCAAGCGGGTGTACAAGAAACTCGCCGCCGGCCAGCAGGCGGTAGTGGAAGACGCGGTGCGCGCGATCATCGACGACCCTGAAATAGGTGAGGCGAAAAAAGGCGATCTGGCCGGCGTCCACGTCCACAAGTTTCCGCTCAACCGCCAGCAAATGCTGCTCGCCTACGAGTGGGACCCGAAGACGCGCGTCTTGCTGCTGCTTGGCAGCCACGAGAATTTTTATCGCGATCTCAAGCGTGGGTACGGGAACAATTAGTTCATCGGATCGCTGAAGAACCAATCCGGAAGTTATTGCAATGCCAAACACGCGCGAGACAGTCATACATGGTACCTAGCCTGTGGTGCTCAACGGAAATATATGATCTGAGCAAGCAGGGATTGATTCAAAGCTCACTTTTGCGGTACGCACTTCGACTCAGGTTTTGGTTTGGACAACGAAGATATCAACAAATGCTAAGGTTCTAAGGCAACAATTTTTTCCGCAAATTCCTTTTCGAGAGTCTGAATATCTGCATCCTTCGAGCGCAGTACTTCCAATTCCGTTACGCGATTTACAACGGTTTGCCAGTGTGTATTTCCTGGCCGAAATGTTATCGCTTCAATAATTGAAATTTCCTGTGGGCTAAACATCCTCTCAATCTCTACGTACGCTGGTCCTGCCAAGGGCGCCAATTCGCTGCTGATCATGTTCGCGCCAAGCGAACGGAATCCGGTAAGTCGAGAAAGTTGATTCCTCATGAAATTCGCTCGATCCCGCTCGGCCATATTGCTTTGATCGACGACCAGCCGAATATTCTTGCTCTCAGCGTACTTAAGCCATCTTTGCTGCGGAGTTGATCCCAGCCTCTCCATCGCGGGGTCGTACGTTAACCGTTGAGCAAGAATGCTGCTTTCAGTTCCTGTTTTTCGCAGGGCGGCCTCAAAACGAAGAAATCTTTTACCTGCATCTGAATCTAGAAATCTATCAACGAATCTAAGGGCATGCGCATCAACTGATGTCGCTAGTTTTTCGGTGAGCCACGACCGTGCATCAAGTTTTTTCTCTATCAGCAATTTCAATCGCTTTTCGTAATAGGGCTTTATAAGGGTAGCTGCCTTATCGAAAATTTTCTTAAAAAGCGGATCCCACCCTTCCTGTTGTAATAGGCCCGAGCCTCGCTGATTGGCAACTTGATTCGTCGCAATGGCGCGAGCAATTTGGCTTAAGTCTTGATCGGTAATCTGTTCAGCTGCGGCGTAATAAGTTGTAATTCGCCGAGCCATGACACGTGGATCTGGCAGCTGCCCTTCGTTGATTCCTTGCGCTTTCTCCAAAAGATCAGCCTGAGCCATTGCCGTAGAGACATCCGCTGCAGTATATTTTCGCCCGCTTATTAGTTCGTATCTTGATTGCTCATCAGTTACTCCGACTCTACGATTTAGGACGATTCGAAAGGATGCTTGAGTGATATCGTCAACGATTCCTGATGCGCCTTTGGGGCCTAAAAATCCGGACAAGGCTCTGTACCATGCATTTCCCGACTGTGCCAACGCCTCTCTCTTCCACAGGTCGCCATAGCGTTTGGCTTCCTCTGCGTTGACTGCAATTTTCAAATCGCCAATTTGGAGTCCGTCGTAGTTGATCCTGGCAAGTGAGCCACATGCGAGTGGAAACTTTTGATCACAGGACTCTCGCAGCAGTACAAGGCCTCGATTCGCATCTATCGCGTTCAGGCTAGTCGCGCGATCCCAAAGCGCAATGCCACCTACTAACTTGTCGCCAAGTGTGCCCTTTGCTTCCGCATCTCCGAGCTTTGCGGCTAGCTCGAGATAGTCGATATATTTTCTGTCCTGCTCGTTAGGATCTCCAAAATATCTGCGCCTATACATTTGCGCGAGTGCGAATGCGGCTCGCCCGTTCGTTGCCGCTACAGTTCCGTATTCTTGGGCAGCGTTCTCCATATCCCATGCATCAAACGCAGTCAGTCCTTCCTCAAAACCAGCTAATGTGAGGGTCGGCCAAAACGCGCCTATAAAAATTAGCCGCTTAATGAGCATAGTTGTGAGGACTCCTGGTTAGTTGAAAACAACAATTCAAATCGGACGATGCTGGCTTCCACACGTCCTTCGCAAATGCAATGACCATAAACCAATATTTGGAAGGCCATGCAAGCTCTTGGAGTAAGTGGCTCTCATCGTATCGACAATTCCAGATTGTCGATCAGGCGCGTCACCCCAAGCCGCGCCGCTGCCACGACCACGATGTCACGATCATGCGTTTCCGGCGCCTGCAAATCGCTCTGCCGGCGAATCGCGATGTAGTCCGGCTTCCAGCCGCGTCCCGCAAGGTGCGCTTGCGCTTCGAGTTCGATGCGCAGGAAATCGCGTTTGCCAGATGCGATTTCATTGCGCGCGCGGGAGAGCGCGGCGTAAAGCTGCGGCGCTTCCTTGCGTTCACTCGTCGAGAGGTAGCCGTTGCGCGACGACAGCGCGAGGCCATCGTCGGCGCGCACGGTTTCGGCGAGGATGATGTCGATCGGCAACGCGAGTTGGCTGACCATGTTGCGCAACACGATGCATTGCTGGTAGTCCTTTTTGCCGAAGATCGCGGCTTTGGGCTGCACCATGTTGAACAG
The DNA here is from genome assembly GCA_043775155.1 of Burkholderiales bacterium. Taxonomy (GTDB): domain Bacteria; phylum Pseudomonadota; class Gammaproteobacteria; order Burkholderiales; family JAEUOS01; genus CANJDH01. Next base: position 3,089 of record JAYVSR010000215.1, read on the forward strand.
TTTGAGCACCACCGTGGCGACACCGCGGAAGTGGCCGGGGCGTACTGCGCCGTCGAGGATGTGTTGAATCTCTGGCGGCTCGACGGCGTAGGTTTGTGGCTCGGGGTAGATCTCCTGTTCGTTCGGCGCGAACACGACGTTGCAGCCTGCTGCTTTTAATTTGTCGCAGTCGCCGATGAAGGTGCGCGGGTATTTGTCAAAGTCGTCCTTTGGGCCGAACTGCATGCGGTTGACGAAAATGCTGACCACCGTACATACGCCTTGCGGGTTTTGCAGCGCCAGCGCGCGCTGGGCGTTATCGACCAGCTTGATGTGGCCTTCGTGCAGGTTGCCCATGGTCGGCACGAAGACGTTGTTGGGCTCGCGCGCAAGACGGGCGCGTAGCTCGGAGACGGAGTGGATGATGTCCATGTTCGGGTTGAGTAGAAAAGGGTCAGACCACGCGGTTCAGGTACTCGCGCTTGCCGCGAAATTCGCGCACCTGCTTCATCAACAGCGCGAAGTCTTCATCAATATCGACGAAGTTGAAATGATCGGAGTTGACGATCAGCAAGGGGGCAGCTTCGTAGTGATGGAAAAAACGGGAGTAGCGCTCGGCCAGTTTAAGCAGGTAATTCTCTGAAATCGGCTGCTCATAGGCGGCACCACGGCGGCGCACGCGTTCGACCAGGGTGTCGGGTTGCGCCTGCAGATAGATCACCAGGTCGGGCACCACGGTCTGCGGTTTGAGATGCTTGTACATCTGCTCGTAGAGCGCGAGCTCATCATCATTGAGCGTCATGCGCGCGAACAGCGGGTCTTTTTCGATCAGAAAATCACCCACCGTCATGCCCTTGAACATGTCGGGTTGTTTGAGTTCAGCGAGTTGATGAATCCGCTGAAACAAAAAGAACAATTGCGCCGGCAGCGCGTAGCGCGTCATGTCGCGGTAGAACTTCGGCAGGAACGGATTTTCGTCCGGGTTCTCCAGCATCAAGGCGGCACCAGTGGCGTCCGCGATGCGGCGCGCGAGGGATGTTTTGCCGGCGCCAATTGGCCCTTCGATGACGATATGGCGGAATTTTTCGGGCAACACAGACGACATGTTCGGTAGCTAAATGAGGATCAACGAAAGATGAAATACACCGCACCCATCATACACAGGGCGGCCCAGAGGTAGTCGAGTTTGAGTGGCTGGTCCATGTAAAAAATCGCAAACGGCACGAACACGACGAGCGTGATCACCTCTTGCAAAATTTTGAGTTGCGGCAACGATAGTGCGGTGTAGCCGATGCGGTTGGCCGGCACTTGCAGCAGGTATTCAAACAGGGCGACGCCCCACGACAGCAACGCGGCGATCCACCAGGGTTTCGACGACAACTCTTTCAAGTGCGCGTACCAAGCGAAGGTCATGAAGACGTTGGAGAGAATCAACAAACCGGTGGTCAGGCTGAGCACGTTCCAGTTCATCGTTAGCGTCATCGGCAATGCTCCTGAGGTGTCACTCGACAATCTTAGAAAACCGTTGTCCCCCAACGGTTTCCAGCCATTTCATGGCGGGCCCGAGGCCGGGAATGATGATCTCCGGTGCAATCTCGCAGAGTGGTGCAAGCACGAAGGCGCGTTCATGCATGCGCGGGTGGGGCAAGGTGAGATACGGCGACTTGACGGTGGTGTCGCCGTGCATCAACAGGTCAAGGTCAAGCGTGCGCGGGGCGTGGTGGTAGGGCCGCTCGCGGCCATGCAGTTGCTCAATGGCGAGAAATACTGCCAAGAGTGATCGGGCGTCTAGCGTTGTGTCGAGCGCGGCGACGGCGTTGATGTAGTCCGGGCCACCGGCATCAACCGGTGCGGTGACGTAGAAGGACGAACATTGCGCGATGATGGTGCCGGGCGCTTGCGCAAGCAAATCAAGCGCATCGCGCAAGGTTGCGAGCATCGCATCCACATCAGCACCAAGATTGGCGCCTAGCCCAAGGTAGGCGCGCACGACCGGCACGACTACTCCGCCAAGGGGGAGCCGCCACCGGGTACCGCTTGGGCCGTGCCCTTTTCGGCACTGCGTCCATCATCCGCACGGCGCCGGCGGCGGCGTTTGAGTTTCGCCGGATCGAGCGAAGAACCCTGCGACGGCCCAGGCTTGTGCGCCAGTGTC
>JAYVSR010000216.1:0-4080 GCA_043775155.1 Burkholderiales bacterium
CAGTGTCAGGGCGTTCCATCTCCAATACAAAACCATTTTCCAGCCAAAACTCCTTAATGGTCTGCCAGATTTGATCTGGCTTGGGCGCCACTACCAGCCAGCGCTGAGAGCCAGCGCGTTCGATACGCGCATCCTTGATCTGCGGCATTACACCTGTCGATGCCGGGCGCACTCCAGAGCGCGTAGCCTCGTTGCTCGCCGTCGCCGTGCGTCGGGAACCGTCGCCAGGAATCGCGAATCGGTCATCGCGCGTCGGGCTGGTCAAGTCTGGCGGAATATCGAGCGACGGTGCCTCGGTTTGGCCCTGGCTGCGATAGTCAACCTTGTCACTCTTGAGCAGGTTTGGCGTCCAGCTGCAACCGGCGAGCGCGACACAACATGCAAGCATGGTGGCGCGCTCGAGTAACACGAAAATTGGCCTGTACCGGTTCATCTCTATGCCCCCACTGCCAAGGCACCGGCCTGGCGCAAAGCGTCTTCGACCGCTGCGTGATGCTGCGGCGCCAGCGCTGTCATCGGCAGACGCAATGCACCACCGGCCAGGCCCATACGCGCGACCGCCCATTTCACCGGGATCGGATTGGCTTCGAGGAATAGGCGTTGATGCAACGGCAGCAAGCGGTCGTTCAATTCGCGCCCCTTGGCGACATCGCCCGCCAAGCCGGCTGCGATCATTTGATGCATCAGCTGCGGCGCTACGTTGGCGGTCACCGAGATGGTGCCATGCCCCCCCAACAGCGTAAATGCGAGCGCAGTGCCATCGCAGCCGGAGAGCATGGTGAAGTCCGCCTTGCCGCTACGCGCGAGATCGCGCATCAAGTGCGAGGCGCGCTCAAGGTTGTCAGTCGCGTCTTTCAATCCGACGATGCCCGGCACCTGCGCCAGCCGCACGACAGTGTCGTTCGCCATATCGGCCACCGTGCGCCCCGGCACGTTGTACATCAGCATTGGCAGGTCAACCGCCTCAGCCTGCGCCTTGAAGTGCCGATACAGCCCTTCTTGCGTCGGTCGGTTGTAATACGGCACGACCGAAAGGCAGCCATCGACGCCAGTCGATTTGGCGAACTTCATGAGCTCGATTGCCTCGGCGGTCGAGTTGGCGCCGGTGCCGGCAATCACCGGAATCCGTTTGGCGATGTGATCAACCGTGGTCTTGATCAGTGCGCAATGTTCATCGTGATTGACGGTGGGCGATTCGCCCGTGGTACCGACGATCACGATGCCATCAGTGCCTTCAGCCACGTGCCAGTCGAGTAGACGCCTCAACCCCGGCAGGTCGAGTGAACCATCCTCCTGCATCGGCGTCACGATTGCGACCAGACTGCCTTTAAACATGACCATCTTCAATGAACCTTGAAAAAAACAGCAACACTCACAAACTCAAACGCAAAATCCGCGCGCAGAACAACTGAGGATTTTACTCCAAGCGCCCTCTTTCGGGAGGGGAAAATGGTGGCTTTATCGCACACAAACGTTGCACCATTGCCGGTTTGGGCGCAGCGGTGAAACCGTCTTCGAAGGCCAGCACCCCGAGCCGAGACGTGTTGGCAAAATCAAGTAGTTCGCCGGGCCGCAACAAAAAATCGGGTTTCGAAGGCTTGCCGTACGACTCGTTCCCCAAGCGAAAAGTTTCGTAAATCAGCACGCCGCCCGGCGCCAGAGTAGCGGCCAGCAGAGGAAACAAGGGCCGGTGCAAATAATTTGTAACAACAATCGCATCGAAGGCGCGGCCAGCATAGGGCCATGCGCCGCCTTCAAGATCGGCACAGCGCGTGGTGACGCGCGGCATGCCAGAGAGCTGCGCCAGTGCCGCAGCATCGCGATCCACCGCTTCGACCTGCAAACCAAGCTGCGCCAAATAGCGGGCATGGCGGCCCGATCCACATGCCAGATCAAGCACCGCCCCAGCAGCCTTGATGGCAGCGGCGAAGCGGGCCACCCATGTGGAAACCGTTGGTGCGGGTGGATGAGCGAGTGATGCCATAGTTGAATCGAGCGCATGCGTAGAACTACGCAGGCTGCACGCTTGGTGAAAGCGCTATTCTAGCGAGCATATCCCGCCCAATCGAGGCTCACCATGCCCGCTCAAAAAATCGAATTCCCCGGCTCACAAGGCGCGCTGCTCGCCGCCCGGCTCGATCTGCCCGATGCGCCGCCCCGCGCCTTCGCGCTGTTCGCGCACTGCTTCACCTGCTCCAAGGACACCAAGGCCGCGACCTACATCACGCGCGCGCTGGTGGAGGCGGAGATTGCCGTATTGCGCTTCGACTTCACTGGTCTGGGGAACAGTGAAGGCGATTTTTCCAACACGAATTTTTCATCCAACGTCGAAGACCTGATCGCCGCCGCGGCCTGGCTGCGCGCGCAGCATCAGGCGCCGGCGATTCTGGTTGGCCACAGTCTTGGCGGTGCGGCGGTGCTGGCCGCCGCCGCGCGCATCCCGGAAGCGCGCGCCGTCGCCACTGTGGGCGCGCCGTTCGACCCGGCGCACGTGACGCACCAGTTCGCTGCCGACACGGCGGCCATCGCCGCCACCGGCGCGGCGCAGGTCACGCTCGCGGGCCGCGCCTTCACCATCAAAAAGCAATTCCTCGACGATCTCACCGCGCAAGCACCCACCGAACGGATCGGCACACTCGGGCGCGCGCTCCTCGTGTTTCACTCGCCCGTCGATGCGGTAGTAGACATCAAGAATGCGCAAGCCATCTATGTCGCCGCCAGGCATCCGAAAAGCTTCGTCTCGCTGGATCACGCCGATCACCTTCTCACAAAAAGCGAAGACGGGCGGTACGTTGGCCACGTGCTGGCGGCCTGGGCGCAGCGCTATGTGCCGGCGCAGCCAGCCGCAGCAAGCGTGCCGGCCGGCATCGTCGCAGTGGAGGAAACGCGCTCCGGCAAATTCACCAACCTGATCAGTACCGCCAGCGATGCGATCCACGCCGACGAACCACACAGCGTGGGCGGCAATGACCGCGGACTGTCGCCCTACGAGCTTCTTTCGGCCTCGCTCGGCGCCTGCACCTCGATGACCCTGCGTATGTATGCAGACCTGAAAAAACTGCCGCTCGATCAGGTGCGCGTCGAAGTGCAACACGACAAGATTCACGCCACCGATTGCGCCGACTGCGAAACGCGCGACGGCAAGATCGACCGCTTCCTGCGCATCGTCACCCTGCGCGGCGCGCTCGATGATGCGCAGCGCGCCAAGCTGCTGGAGATTGCGGACAAATGCCCGGTGCATCGCACCCTGCATTCAGAGGTGCAGGTGACAACGCGCCTGGCTTAGGCGCGGCGTCCGCCGCCCGTATCCCCAGATGCTGTGCTACTCTAGCGCTTATGCACAAGCGGCAGTATAGGCAATGAATTCTCCGGCCCACGCGGGGCCGTCCCCGGTGACACGCTCTACGGTTGGCTTGAGCGTGCCGGATTTTTCCGCCGCTTGCACCAGTGCACCGTTCCACCTCGCCGCTCTGCGCGGCCAGCATGTGGTGCTTTACTTCTACCCCAAGGACAACACGCCGGGTTGCACCACCGAAGGCCAGAACTTTCGCGACCTTCACGCCGAATTCGCCAAGGCAAACACCGTCATCTTTGGCGTCAGCTGCGACAGCCTCAAGTCGCACGAAAAGTTCAAAGACGCGATGGCGTTTCCGTTTGAACTCATCTCCGACCCGGAAGAGGCAGTTTGTTTGATGTTCGACGTGATGAAAATGAAAAACATGTACGGCAAACAGGTGCGCGGCATTGAACGCAGTACCTTTTTAATCGATGCTGTCGGCAAGATGCATCGCGAATGGCGCACGGTGAAGGTGCCCGGGCATGCGCAACAGGTGCTGGAGGCGGCTCGCGCCATATGAGAAGCCGCCCTCCTTCGGCGCGGCACCCGTTGTTTCCGCGCGCGGCAGAATCAAAACCGATCCAGTCAGGCCGTTTGTCGAAGGACAAGCGGCCTTTTTCTTTTCTTCAACAGTCCAAGGAGAACGCTTTGAATGCCCTCGTTACAAAAATGAGCGCCACGAAAAAGCCCGCAACCAAGAAGTCCGCCAGCGTCACGCGCCTGCGGCCGGCCGTCACCAAGCT
>JAYVSR010000217.1:0-2609 GCA_043775155.1 Burkholderiales bacterium
GATGTCCTGGTTCTCCGCCAGTTCAAGAGTCAATTTCCCGGAACCATCTTTTTTCATTTTTTGCGCGCTGCCGTTGACGACGTGATAGTCGGCCACCGCTGCTACCGCGATAAAGATGTCGCTCGCCGCCGCGCGTTGTGTCACCGCATCGAACATCTCGCGCGCCGTCGTTACGCTCACGCGCGCTACCCCGGCCGGCGCCGCCAACGCGACCGGCCCGCTCACCAGCGTCACCTCCGCACCCGCCGCGCGCGCAGCAGAAGCAATTGCATACCCCATCTTGCCCGAGCTGTGATTGGTGATCACGCGCACCGGATCAATCGGCTCCTGCGTCGGCCCGGCGGTGATGAGAACGCGTTTGCCAGCGAGCAACTTCGGCGCGAACAGCGCCTCGATGGACGCGAAAATTTCTTCCGGTTCGAGCATGCGCCCGTCGCCGGTTTCGCCGCAGGCTTGATCCCCTTGGCCGGGGCCGAGCAAGGCCACGCCATCGGCGCGCAACTGCGCAGCATTGCGTTGCGTCGCTGGGTTCTGCCACATCTCGACGTTCATCGCCGGCGCAATCATCAGCGGGCAGTCCGGCCGGCGTGCGACGACCATCGTCGTCAGCAAATCCTCCGCACGGCCATGCACCAGCCGCGCCATGAAATCCGCCGTCGCCGGCACCACCACGATGCCGGCAGCGGTGCGCGTCAACTCGATGTGCGCCATGCTGTTGTGGATGCGTGCGTCCCACAGGTCGGTGTAAACCGGGCGGCCCGATAGCGCCTGGAACGTTGTCGCGGCGACGAAGTGCTCGCCGGCTGGCGTCATCACCACATCGACCGTGATGCCGGCTTTGACGCACAGGCGTACCAATTCGCAGGCCTTGTAGGCGGCGACGCCGCCGGTGACGCCGAGGACAATGCGTTTGTCAGTCATGGGGAGATGATACGCGAGCTACGGCAATACACTGGAAGCGCGCCAGATCGAATGTCTAAAACCGTTGGTGGGAGCCATTCTTGGCGACACAGCTTGCGGATATTACTCCCCGGACAGGATCTGTTGCTCACGTACCAGCTCGGCACGCAACTCCTCCTCCGATGGCAGCACCAATTTGTATTTGGTGGCAAACAGTTGTTCGTGGCCGTGCAGCACGGAGTAACGCACGACGGATTTATCTTTTTGTGCGCACAGGATGATGCCGATCGAAGGATTGTCCTGCGGGGTGCGCCGCAGCTCGTCATACATGCGCACGTACATGTCCATCTGGCCGATGTCCTGATGCGTCAACTCGCCGGTCTTCAAATCAAACAACACAAAGCAATTGAGCAGGTAGTTGTAAAAAACCAGATCGATATAAAAATCCTTGGAGTCGGTGCTGATGCGCTGCTGGCGGGCGACAAAAGCGAAGCCCTTGCCCAGCTCCAGCAGGAACGATTGCAGATGGCTCGTCAGCGCGTCTTCCAGATTCGACTCGAGCAGCCGGCCGGTGCTGGGCAGGCCCAGAAACTCAAGCATGACCGGATCGCGAACAAAGTCCCGCGGGGTGGGCGCGAGCGCGCCAATGTTCGCGGTAGCCTCGCTGCGCACCGCAGCACGATCCTGACTCGCCAATAGCCGTTCGTAATACAAGGTGCCGATTTGGCGGTCGAGCGCCCGGGTGCTCCAGTGTTGGCTGGCCGCTTCGTTCATGTACCAGAGACGGGTTGCAGATTGCTCTACCCGCAAGAGCGAGCGATAGTGGGTCCAGCTCAATTCGGAACGCAGTGCGTTCCGAATTGGAAACCCGGCATAAAACGCGCGCATGTAGCGCAGATTGCGCTCGTCGAATCCTTGGCCGAATTCGGCGCTCAGACGTTCCGCCAATTTAGCCATCAGGGATTCGCCATAGACCGCCCGGCTGGCGCCGCCTTGCTCAAACTCGATGATGTGCTGTCCCACACTCCAACAGGTATCCACTTGCACTGCGTCGACTGCACGCTGCGCTTGCTGGCGCGCGGCCTGAATGATCTGGCGCAGACTGGCAAGCAATTCACCCATGTCATTGGATGCCACGGGCGGAAAGGCGACGGCGATGCCGCCACTCTTTTTACTCGCACGCCGGCGGCTCGCGGTCGGGTCGTTGGTTCGTTTGGCGGGTGCCTTCTTCACGTTTTGATTTCCACGTTTTGATTCCTTGTGGCGATGCATTTCTTCAGACGGAAACACAACTCCGGTAAGTGAATCGCACCAGCACCGAGGTCATTGAGCCATCCCTCACCCACCAACAGTTTCAGGCCGATGGCCTGGGTCGAAAACTGTCGATGATCAGCAGCGCCGCACCCACGGTGATCGCACTATCGGCGACGTTGAAGGCCCAGTAGTGCCAGCCGCCATAGTGAAAATCGAGGAAGTCGATGACGTGGCCGTAGGCGATGCGGTCGATCAGATTGCCGATCGCGCCGCCGAGAATCAGGGTCAGACCCCAACGAAATAGTTTCTCGCTCTCGTGTTTGACGATCAGCCAGGACAACAGGCCGATGGCCGCTACCGTGATGCCGATGAAGAAGAAGCGCTGCCAGCCGCCGGCGTCGGAGAGAAAACTGAACGCCGCGCCTTTGTTGTAGACCAACACGATGTTGAAGAAC
>JAYVSR010000218.1:0-9114 GCA_043775155.1 Burkholderiales bacterium
ATTTTCAGTCCTCTGCTCTACCGACTGAGCTACTTGGCCGAAGCCAATAATTATAGCTGATTGCGAAATGTCTTCCTGGCCCGCGTGCACGGGAATGTAGGTGCGGAAATGTCTGCGCGATGCGCGGAAATGCAGCGCGAACCGCTATGCCGCGATGCGCGAACTGCGCGGCAAATTCGCCGCCAGAAACTCCATTTGATCAGCCAGAATGCGCCGGTTGCGCAGGATCATGTCTTCCCACAGGCTCGGCGTATACGGCGCGTAGATCAGCGGCATGTGCGCTTCGTGCGGCAGCTTGGCACCCTTGCGCTGGTTGCACGGGCGGCAGCTTGCCACCACGTTCATCCAGGTGTCGCGGCCACCGCGAGAGAGCGGCACGATGTGTTCGCGCTCAAGATCGTGCGCATGGTGCTGCGTACCGCAGTAGCCGCACATGTTGCGGTCACGGCGGAACAGTTTGTCGTTGGTAAGTAGCGGGACGATGTCGAACGGGTTGACCTTGCCGAAGCCCGAAACGCCGATGATCGAGTTGACCGTGATCTCGGAGCGCCGCCCCGAGGCGGCGTTGGTGCCGCCGTGCAGGGTGGCGATCGGCGCACCGGCTTCCCAGGTGACTTCGCCCGCCGCGTAGTGCAGCGTGGCGTCTTCGACCGAGAGCCAAGCTTGCGGAATCCCGTTGCCGGCCAGTTTGAGAATGTGAATCACAACCCCGCCCCTTCCCCTATTTCCGTATTTGATTATTCGTAAAGAACTCGCCAAATGTCGTCAAATTACAGAACTTTTGATTCTGCTCTTCAAGCGTTACATTAACATTGATTCAGTCCGGTGCAAAGCGTTTCGATGAGGCGTGGGTACCCAAGATGCCCTTGTACCAACGCTTTTCGGGCATAACCGGCTTACATGCCGCGCCCACCAAGGGTTTGCAGGGATGGCGGCGGGAATAGTCTGCCGTCGGGCCAAATTGAAGGACAGCGCTCAGTGGTCCGGCATCGAGCCGAGTGAAGCGCAGAGCGAATTAACTTCATGCGCCGATAGCACTGGTGAAAACTTCAGCGCCGCCACCATCTCGTCCCGCAGTCCGGACGTGATCGCTCCCAGCACCCAGCCTGGCTCGCTCTGCAGCTCACGCACGACGTCATCCGTTGCATACACGCGTGTGCGGCTGCAGTCGACGTGGGAGTCGTGACTCATGAAGGGATGCGCTGCCGCTGGCATGGAAACCTGACAGCGCAACAGCACCGGTCGTGCTCGCAGGAAAGCACTGATTTTGGAATTGACGATGCAGGTCACCGTGCGCTCGTCCACGTGGACGACGACGAAGCGCTTCTCGTGGATTTCCCCGTCGTCCATCACGCGACGCAGTTTGATCACGGTGCCGGGGCGCAACTGGCGGCGGATGGATGCCGCAGCCATTCCCGGCGGAAACGCGTTGCCCAGAGCCGCATTGCCCGGAACCATTAGACGGCTCAGGTGCGCAGATGGGCGACCAGGTCTCGCGTGCTTGCGAGTGTCATTGGCAATGTGTTCGCAATCGCCTCGACCCGCATCGGGCTCACGCCTACTTCGTCTTCCGTGGCGGCATCCCACGCCTCTTGCCAGGCGGCGTCATGGCTGAGCTCGGTGCGTGCATCGAATGGCATGTTGCCGTACTGCTCAATCGCCCGGTCAAGACTTTCGATGTCGGCGCGCGACAGGCGCGTCAAATCCGCGTCGCGCAGCACTTTCAGCGACTTGTGATCGGCCTTGACGGCGAGGCTGTCCCTTACCAACTCCGCGAAGAGCGGGTGGATCCAGCCGGATTGGTCGCCCCGCGCGGCCTTGAGCAGGTTGTAGGTATTGGAAGCAACCGGGCCGAATTTCATCGCGACATAGTCATCGCCGCTGGCGAGAAACCCATATTCAGCCAGATGCAGTTTATCCGCGAAGTAGCGAATTTTCAGCACTTCATGAATGGTTGGTTCGGCCAGGCGCGCTGCGATGTAGAGAACCGATTCGAGCGCTTTGTCGGGGGCGAAGGTGATTTCGCGGACAGACATGGATTTTCCCAATTAACTGTAATTTAATTCAGCATTTTAGCGGAGTATCAATCAACGCGCTGGCGCGATCAATCGGCTAAGCGCAAATTGTCCGCTTCCGGCCTGCCCAAGTCAATGCTGTCGAAACGGGCATGTTCGCAAGAATGGCTCCCACCAACGGTTTTCACGTTATCTACCTGCGCAACCATCTGGTCAATGGCTGCTTGGTATAGTTTTTTTGCAACGCCCCGGTGTTGTTTTCGTCAAAGCCGTTACATTTACGGCTTATTCCTCACGTTTTCAATCAAGCATGTCCTATCAATCCATCTTCCGCCCTGGCCTCTTCGTCGGCCAGTCCATTCTGGTCACCGGCGGCGGCTCCGGTATCGGCCGCTGCACCGCACACGAACTCGTCGCGCTTGGCGCGCGCGTTGCGCTGGTCGGGCGCAAGCGTGAGAAGCTCGAAGCGGTGCAAAAAGAAATCGCCGCAGTCGCCGGGAATGCCAATGCGGCGACGATTCACCCCTGTGACATCCGCGAAGAAGAAACCGTGAAGGCGACGGTGGCTGACGTATTGGCGCAGCATGGCCGCATCGACGGCCTGGTCAACAACGCCGGCGGGCAGTTTCCCGCGCCGCTCAAAGACATCTCCGGCAAGGGCTGGGACGCCGTGGTGCGCAACAATCTCACCGGTTGCTTTTTGATGAGCCGCGAGGTCTACAACCAAACCATGGCGGCGAACGGCGGGGCGATTGTCAACATGCTGGCCGACATCTGGATGGGCATGCCGGGCATGGGCCACTCGGGGGCGTCACGCGGCGGCATTCTGAATTTCACCGAGACGGCGGCGATTGAATGGGCGCCGGTGCGTATCAACGCGGTGGCCCCGGGCTTGATCGCCTCCTCCGGCCTCGACACCTACGACGAGCCGTTCAAGAAATCGATTCGTGAGCGGCACAAGCAGATTCCTGCCGGGCGCTACGGCACCGAGAGTGAAGTGGCTGCGGCGATTGTGTTTTTGCTCTCGCCTGCGGCCACCTTTATTTCGGGCGTGGCGCTGCGCATCGACGGCGCGGTGCCGCACGCCAAACGCATTTGGCCGGTGACCGGCAACGGCGGAAAGACAGTTCCGTTTGATGGTTTCCATCTCGCTGCCTTTCCAGAAGTGCTGCGCGATGTCGAGGTGTAACGATGGAAATCATGTAAGTGTGCGCAAACTGTTGGGCCATTTTCCGATAAAAATACAAATTTTGATCGGAAATTATGTGAAAAAACCAAAAATCATCCACAGAAACAAATTTTCGATGCCATACTTGCAAATATGGCTACTCGTGCGCCAACCGATGGCAGGGCATCATCCGGTCAAGCTGGCTACGCTTGGCTGTTGAATTACTTTGGTTTGGAGGCGGCGCGCTCAAGCTCGCTGGCTGTCACTGGCCGCAGGTCAGCGGCACTGGCCCTGCCAGGTCAAACCGCGCTCCACTTCGCCTCGGGCTACCGTCCGCGCGATACGGTTCCGGCACACATTGCCTTTGCGCTCAAATATGAGCCGATGCAACTCGATGTGCTGGCCGAGGTATTCAAGCGCATCGACGCGCGGGAACTGGCGCAGCACATCGCCGCCACACCGGCCGGGCGCGAGGCGCGCGTCATGGGATTTTTGTTCGAGTGGTGCAACGCGCGCGAACTACCTCTCGATTGCGAGCCGCGCGGCGCCTACGTACCGGTGCTGGCGCAACAACGTTATCTCGTGCCCAAAGCGGGGCGCCGTGTATCCCGCTGGCGGGTCCTCGATAACCTGCCCGGCACGCGCGAGTTTTGCCCCATCGTACGGCGCACGGTTGAACTCGAGAGTTTTTTGCACATTGATTTTCCGGCGCGCATTCAATCGTACCGACGCAGCGCCGATCCGCAGTTGTTCGAGCGCGCGATCCAATATCTTTACCAGCGTGAAACACGCTCGTCGTTCGCCATCGAGCATGAAACGCTTTCACCTGGCCGGGCCGGCCTGTTCGTGCGCGCGCTGGGGCGGGCCGGCCGCGAACCGGAGTTATTGACTGAAGCAGGATTACTGGCCTTGCAGCAGACCATCCTCGATCCGCGCTTCGTCGAGTCCGGCTTCCGACGGCGGCAAAACTATGTCGGCGAAACCTTGCCGCATTACCGCGAGCGCGTGCATTACGTCTGTCCGCCGCCACAGTTTGTGCCCAGCCTGATGCGAGGTCTCGCTGCACTGCCGGTGACGGCTGCGGGCATTGAGCCGCTGGCCGAGGCGGCAATGCTGTCGTTTGGGTTCGTGTTCATTCACCCGTTTGAAGATGGCAACGGGCGGATTCACCGTTTTTTGATCCACGACGCGCTGGCGCGGCGCGGCGTGTTGCCGGCCGATGTGATCGTCCCGGTATCGGCCTATATGGAGCGGCAGCGTGAGCGCTACGATACGGTGCTTGAGCACTTCTCCAAGCCCTTGCTCAAACTGGCCCGATATGGACTCGACGATCAGGGCGTGATGACGCTGCACAACCCGGAAGAACTCGAAAGCCGTTACCGTTATCCAAACCTGACCGCGCAGGCGGAGTTTCTCGGGCGCGCATTGCGTGAATCTCTGGAGGAAGACTTGCAGGACGAGATTGATTTCCTGCGAAAATTTGACCGCACCACCCGGCTGGTCCGGGAGGTGGTTGATTTGCCGGACCGGCGATTGGCGCTGTTGATACGCTTGATGCATGAACAGGGTGGCCGCCTCTCCAATGCCAAACGCAAAACCCAATTCGCCGACATCAACGACGACGAGATCACCGCGATTCACTCCGCGTTTGCGGAAGGTTTTGGCACGACGCCGGACTTGTGGAAACCTGCGGGCGAGGAATAACCGTAGTTCCGGCAACCACGCTTTTCCTGGAGAACCAGCATGCTTTTCACGCAAGAACACGAAGAAATCCAGCGCACCCTGAAGCGCTTCATCGAAAAAGAAATCAACCCTTACGTTGATGAATGGGAAGAAAAGGAAATCTTCCCCGCGCATCAAGTGTTCAAAGGCCTGGGCGACCTTGGCCTGCTCGGCCTCACCAAGCCGGTGGAATACGGCGGCGCGGGGCTCGACTATTCGTTCTCGATGATCATGGCCGAGTCGCTCGGCCACGTCGACTGCGGCGGCGTGCCGATGGCAATTGGCGTGCAGACCGACATGGCGACACCGGCGCTGGCGCGGTTTGGCTCGCATGAATTGAAGGAAGAGTTTTTGAAGCCGGCGATTGCGGGAGATTTCGTCGCCTGCATCGGCGTCTCCGAACCGGGCGCGGGATCGGACGTGGCGTCGATCAAAACCAACGCGAAAAAAGACGGTGACGACTACATCATCAACGGCGGCAAGATGTGGATCACCAATTCGCTGCAAGCCGACTGGATGTGTCTGTTGGCCAACACCTCTGACGGTGCGCCGCATAAAAACAAAACCCTGATCATCGTACCGATGAAGACGAAGGGCATCACCGTCGCCAAAAAAATCCGCAAGATCGGCAACATGTCGTCTGACACCGGCCTGATCCACTTCGACGACGTCCGCGTGCCGCAACGCAACCGCATCGGCGAAGAAGGCATGGGCTTCACCTATCAGATGATGCAGTTTCAAGAGGAGCGTCTGTGGGCGGCGGCGCGCACCGTCGGCGGGATGGAGCGCATTCTCAAGGAGACGATTGACTACGTGCGCGAGCGCAAGATGTTCAACCAGACCGAGCTCGACTACCAGGTGGTGCAGCACAAGCTGGCTGAGGTGAAGACCGAAATCGAGTCCTTGCGCGCGCTCACCTATCGCGCCACTGAGCTCTATGTGAGTGGCAAGGATGTCACCGAACTGGCTTCGATGGCCAAGCTTAAGGCAGGCCGCACCTCGCGCTTCATCACCGATGCGCTGCTGCAATACTGGGGCGGCATGGGCTACACGTGGGAGAACCACATTTCACGCGCGTTCCGCGATGGCCGGCTCGGTTCGATTGGCGGCGGGGCGGACGAGGTGATGCTCGGCATCATCGGCAAGCTGATGGGGATCGCGACGGCGCGCAGATAGGCGCTCGGTCGGTGAAATTTCGGCGCTGATTCGCATGCATCCATTCCTCACTGAAGAACACGAAGCGTTTCGCGACGCGGTGCGGCGCTTTGTGCGTGCCGAGATCACGCCGTTCGCGGCTGAGTGGGACGAGGCCGAGACTTTTCCGCGCGAGCTATACCAACAAGCCGCCGCCATCGGCGTGCTCGGCTTGGGGTTCCCGGAGGAGTACGGTGGCACTGGTGGCGATGTGTTTTTTCGCATCGTGCTGTCCGAAGAACTCTCGCAATGCGGCGCGGGCGGCATTTGCGCCAGCTTGATGTCGCACAGCATCGGCGCGCCGCCGATTGCGAAGTTTGGCAGTGCGGAAATGAAAGCACGCGTATTGCCAGAGATCATCGCTGGTGAAAAAATCAGCGCGCTCGCCATCACCGAACCCTCCGGTGGTTCCGATGTTGCTGCCCTCAAAACCACGGCGCGCCTTGATGGCAGCGAGTATGTTGTCAACGGTTCGAAGATGTTCATTACCTCCGGCATGCGCGCCGACTACTACACCGTCGCCGTGCGCACCGGCACACAAGTAAATGGGGAGATGCAGAAGGGTGCGGCGGGCGTCTCGCTGCTGTTGATCGAGCGCGAGCGCGCCGGCTTCACCCGCACGCCCTTGAAGAAAATGGGCTGGTGGGCGTCCGATACCGCCGCGCTTTACCTCGACAACGTGCGCGTGCCGACCGCCAATTTGATCGGTGAAGAAGGCCGAGGCTTCAAGGCGATCATGGCCAACTTCAACTCGGAACGCCTCGGCATGGCGGCGCAAGCCATCGGCTGCGCGCAGGCGGTGTATGACGACGCGCTGGCGTGGGCGCGCGAGCGCCACACCTTTGGCAAAGCGTTGATCGAGAATCAGGTGATCCGCCACAAGCTGGTCGATATGCAAATGAAGATCGAGACCGCGCGCGCGTATTTGTACGACTGCGCGTATCAGGTAAAGATGAGCGATGGAGGCGGCGGCTCAACTGCTGCGCCACAGATCGCTGCACGCATGGCGATGCTCAAAAATTGCGCAACACAGACGATGCAGTTTTGCGCTGATCAAGCGGTGCAAATTCTCGGCGGTGCCGGCTTCATGCGCGGCTCGCGCGTAGAGCGCATCTACCGCGAAGTGAAAGTGATGATGATCGGCGGCGGCTCGGAGGAAATCATGAAAGACCTTGCGGCAAAACAGTTGGGTTACTGAAAATGCGCCGGTATCGTCACTTCGCTCATTTTGTTTTTTCCACGCTGGTACCATCGCAGCATCATTGATCAAAGGAGCTTTCATGCGCCGTCGTTCCTTGCTGGTTTCAAGCGCCGCACTTGCAGCTGCGCCGTTCTCCGCGTTTTCCCAAACCGCCTACCCAACCCGCCCGGTGCGGTTGATCGCGCCGTTCCCGCCTGGCGGCACGTCTGATGTGCTGGGTCGCTTGCTGGCCCAAAAAATGTCGGAAGGCCTGGGCCAAGTCGTCACGGTGGAGAACCGCCCCGGTGCCGCCGCCAACATTGGTCACGAGCTGGCGTCGCGCGCGCCGGCTGATGGCTACACGCTGATCCTGTCGAACAGCAGCACCTTTCTCGCCAACCCGTATCTGTACAAGAAAATGCCGTTCGATCCGTTCACCGATTTTGCGCCGGTGTCCTTGGTCGCCAGCGCCGGTCAGGTGCTGGTGGTGCATCCGTTGGTGCCTGCCAACTCGGTGGCCGAGTTGATCGCGCTGGCAAAGGCAAAACCGAACGCGCTCAATTTTGGCTCTGGCGGCGTCGGCATTCAGTCGCACATCAGCGGCGAAATGTTCAAGTCGCGCGCCGGTGTGTCGATGGTGCATGTGCCGTACAAAGGCACGATCCAGGCGGTCACCGATTGCGTCGCCGGCCAGGTGCAACTGGTGTTCGCCGACATGGTGCCGGCGATGCCGCAGATTCGCGGTGGCAAGCTGCGTCCGCTCGCGGTGACGAGCTTGAAACGCGCCGCCGTGTTGCCCGACGTGCCGACGTTGCATGAAATTGCATTGCCCAATTTTGACTCGGGTGTGTGGTGGGCAGTACTCGCGCCGCGCGCGACGCCAGCGCCCATCGTTGAGCGTTTAAATCAGGAACTCGCGCGCGTGCTCAAGTCGCCCGAGGTGATTGCCAAGTACGCAGACATCGGCCTCGCCATCGAGTACAGCACCCCGCCAGCCGTGCTTGCGCTGGCAAAAAAGCAAGCACCGGAAATGGGACAAATTCTCAAAGCCGCCGGCGTTGAGCCGGAATAAGCCCGTTCATTACCTTCAGGAGACAGCGATGGAATATCAGGAATATCAGGAACAACTGCAACGCAAGCGTTTCACCCGCGCGCAAATGATGAAGCGCGTTGCGCGCTTCTCCAAACTCAAGGGCTTCGACGGTGGCCTGCCGGACAGCGACTACCCAAGCGCCAAGCGCAAGCTCTACAACGTCATCGGCTTTCAACCACCGAAGGGTGAGGGTGCGGGGATGCAGTCGCCGGTTGGTGCAAACGCCGCGCGCATGGCGGCGATCAAAATTTCCGAAGGCTTTAACCTCGGCTACTGCAAAGCGCTACCCGGTAAAGGCCCGATGCTGCACAACCACGACACCAACGAGACCTTCATTACCATGACCGGCGTGTGGCGCGCTAGTTGGGAAAACGAAAAGGGCAAGCTGGAGCACGTTGATCTCAAGCCACTCGACGTAATTTCGTTCCCGCCCGGCGCGAACCGCCGCTTCATGAATGTCACCAAAGGGCCGAAGAACGCGGAGTCGGTGCTGATGTTCGTCATCGGCGGCGACGCACCGCGCGCCGAGTTCACCAGGGAGTCGATGGCTGAGTTGCACAAGACCGGCGTCTGGCCACTGGTCGCAGGTGTGAAGAAAAAGACGGCGGTGAAGAAGGTCGCGCCGAGCAGGGGTTAAAAAACAGGCTCCTCGGCGGAATTTGTGGGTAGATTTTGGTCATTCGGCCGGGGTTGAGCAGTTGAGGAAGCGATAAAGTTTTCGAGAGGTTGCGTCGATGGCATT
>JAYVSR010000219.1:0-4238 GCA_043775155.1 Burkholderiales bacterium
AAATTTTGCAACCTGGCGGCAGCGTTGAATACAACAATGAAGAAGCTGGCGCGGTGTGGGTTCAGCGTTTTCTCGAACATTTCAAGAGCGCGGTCTGGCTCAACCCGGAGCCGCAGGGTGTGTGGCAGTACCGCCAATCGATTTCGGTGATTCAGCAGATCATGGGTAACCGCATGCATCCGCTGACGGTGCAGGGGCTGGAGTCGGCGATCCGCTATTTATCGAAAAAGCAATCGTCGGCGCATTGAGTTCCGCGCATTGAGGGCATTGAGCGCAGCTATGCCGCGCTACGCCGGTCTGCCAGTGCCTGCGCGATGGTGCCGGGGTCTACATACTCCAGCTCACCACCGAGCGGCACGCCCCGCGCGAGGCGCGTCACCTTCAGGCCGTGCGCCTTGAGCGCCTCGTAAATGTAATGCGCCGTTGCCTCGCCCTCGTGGGTGAAGTTGGTGGCGAGGATCACTTCTTTCACCACGCCGTCGTTGGCACGGGTGATCAAGCGGTCGATGCCGACTTCTTTCGGGCCAATGCCATCGAGCGGCGAGATGTGGCCCATCAACACGAAGTACATGCCCTGATACGCCAGGGTCTGCTCCATCATCACCAGATCGGCTGGTGTCTCGACCACGCACAGCACCGCCGGGTCACGCTTGACCGACGTGCAGTTGTTGCACAACTCGTCCTCGGTGAAGTTGTTGCACTTGATGCAGCGGCGAACCCGCTCGGTCGCGAGGCGCAACGACGCCGCCAGGCGCAACGCCCCCGGCTTGTCGTGCTGCAACAGGTGATAGGCCATGCGCTGCGCCGACTTTGGCCCAACTCCGGGCAGCGCCCGCAGCGACTCCACCAGTTCTTCAATCGACGAAGCGGATTTCATGCGTCACTCATGGTTTGTTTGCGTCGTTGTTCGCACCGTTGTTCGCGGCGTCGTTCGTGGTGTCGTTCGTGGCGTTGTTCGTTGACTGTCCCGCGCCACCGAATGTATCCAGCGGGTGATAGCGCGGATCATCAACCGGTGCCAGACCATTCACATGGGCCTCGACGTTTGCAGGTATGCACAGCATGTTGAGAGACACCGTGCCGGGGAAAAAATTGTGGCTGGCCGCAAACCAATTGTCCGGATTGAACAGGTAAGGCAAGTGCCAATAGCAGCGGTAGCCGAGACCCTGAATCGTGCGGATCAACGCTTCTGAGCGATCCTGCCGGTCGTTCTCGACATACAAAAACGGTGCATGCCGTGCAATCAAATTACGCGCGCCCTCGATCACCGCCTGCTCCATGCCTTCGACATCAATTTTCAGCAAACGCAGACGATCCAGCTGTAGGCAGGTATCGAGCGTCAACAGCGGCACCTGCTCGCCACCAGCCTGAGCGGGCAACATCGGCACGCCGCCAAAATTGCCGGGCCGGGTGTATTCGACCGCCGGCACGCTGACTTGTCCCGGCGTCGCGCCCACCGCTGCCTGCACGCAGTGCGTCCACAACAAACTGTTTAACGCAACGTTGGCACAGAGCAATTGAAACACCACCCGCTGCGGCTCGAACGCGTAGACCTGTCCACCCGCACCAACCGCTTTGGCCAGCCCGACGGTGTGCGACCCTATATTTGCGCCAACCTCGACGACAACGTCGTCCGGGCGCAGCAACTGCGACAGCAATTGCGCTTCGAACCAGTTGTATTCACCATAGTGCTCGAGCGAACGCCCGATGAATTCATCATGGCGGTTGTAGACAAACCAGCCATCGCGCCCGCGCACCAGACGGTTGACGCCACCATCGCCGAGCAGGTCGCTCGGCACGCGCTGCATGCCGGACACAGGTGAAGAAAGCATGTGCTGCCACATTCGATTTTGATACGCTGGAGTTTAGCTGAACCAAAAGTGCGCCCAGCGGCGTCAAACCACTACGGCAACCACTACGGCAACCACGATGGCAAGCGCAGGGGCAGCCGCTGTGGCAGCCATCTCACAGCCGCCCTGAAACCCGCGATGCGAGCCACGATTGCCGAGGCTTATGCTTTAATCGCGCGCTTCGTGCGTCGCCACGCATCGGCTGCGCCGCGTCCATCACCTGACACCATTTTGTGACCCTCACCTACATCACCATTGCGTGCATCAGCGGCGGCATTTTGTCCGTGCTGGTGGCAGCGCTGATCACCTACCGCCTGCTCGGCGCACTGGTGCAGCGCCTGGTCAGTTTCGCTGCGGGTGCGTTGCTGGGTGCCGCGTTTCTGGAGTTACTGCCGCATGCGTTTGAGTCCGGCGTCAACGCGCACACGCTGTTTGGCACACTGCTCGCGGGCTTGCTGATTTTCTTCCTGCTCGAAAAATTCGCCCTCTGGCGCCACAGCCATCACCACGAACACGACGGCCATGGCCACGAACACGGCTTCGATGCTCACGAAGCAGGCAAAAGCGGCATGCTAATTTTGATCGGCGACTCGCTGCACAATTTTGCTGACGGCATCTTGATCGCGGCGGCGTTCATGGCCGATACCCGTCTCGGGGTGGTGACCACGCTCGGCATCATCGCGCACGAGGTGCCGCAGGAAGCCGGCGATTTCATCGTGCTGTTGAACGCTGGTTATACCAAGGCGCGCGCGCTGGTTTACAACGTGTTGTCGAGCCTTGCCGCTGTCGCGGGTGGCTTGATTGGCTATTTTGCGCTCGCCGAGGCGCGCGGCGTTGTGCCAATTGTTGTCGTGCTGGCGGCAGCGAGCTTCATCTACATCGCGGTTGCTGATTTGATGCCCTGGATGCAGCGCCGCGCCGACACGGCGTCGAGCGCGTGGCAAATCGCGATGGTTGCGGCGGGTGTCGGGATGATCGCGTTTACGCACACCTTCCTGCATTGAGCACTGCGCGCTGCCGACGGGTTCGTAGTTAAATCCCCCGCCAGGCCGAAAACTCTTGGTGGACAAGGGTTTCAGCCATTTTCTCCGCTACCGCGCCAGGGCTTTTTTCTTCCACAACTCCCAGGGCCGCTCCAGCACGCCACGGTTGGTGGTCTCAGCCAATTGCGCCTCTTCTTCGTTCAGGTATTGCACCTCACCGCCGAGCGAAATCGCGCGCTGTTGCAACGACGCATTGGTCTCGGTATACATCGCGCGATACACCGACTCCGGCACCGAACCACCTGCCGCGACAAAGCCGTGCCCACGCATCAGCACGACGCCGCGCGTGCCGAGCTTTTGCGCCAGCGCCGCGCCCTGCGCGCCATTGCGCACCAGCATGTCGGTACAGCCGAAGTGATCGCGAATGTCGAACACCTCGGTCTCGCCGCGCAAAAAACCGCTCATGTGATAAATCGGCCGCAGCCGCACCGTCGATGACGCGAACGGAATCACCGACGGCGAATGGCTATGCACGATCGAATGCACGTCCGGGCGCAGCTTGTAAATCTCGCCGTGAATGAAGCGTTCGAGATAGCCCTTGCGCGTGTCGTCGTTCTGCGCGTTGCTGTCAAGATCGTAGGTGATCAGGTCAGCCGCCGTCACCAGCTCGGGCGCGAGCGAGCGCGACAACAGATAGCGATTCGCATCGTCCGGATGGCGCGCGCTGACATGCCCGAAGCCATCCAACACACCGTGCTGCGCGAGGATGCGGTTGCCGGCAACGACGTTCTCAATGATTTCTTCTAAGGTGTTCATAAGCTTTCTTTGTGGGGTTGCGTGTGGATAAATCGCCGTACTCAAAAAATACCGGCGGCAAGTTTACGATATTGATTTGAGATACAAAAAAAGCCGCGCAACAGCGCGGCTTTTTCTTGGCAGCAGCCAGCGCTGCAGCTAATCAGGCGGACCGGATTACTCCTGCTGAATCCCGGCCAGCACCCAGCTCGCCTTTGCCGACGCCGGCTTGACCAGATTCCACACTTCGGAGAACGGCTCGGCTGGGCCACCAACAGTCTCGCGAATCATGCCGGAGAGGCGTACGCTGGCGAGGGTTTTCTCGCCCTGCTCTTCGACGCCGAGCAATTGCGCATCGAGCGAAACCACATCGGTGTGATTCGCCGCATCGCCACGGGCCACCAGATCAAGCTTGATCTCGGCAAACATTTCCGGCGTGGTGAAGTTGCGAATGTCGCCTTCGTCGCGCGCGTCCCATGCCGCTTGCAGACGCACGAAATACATTTTGGCGATATGAATGAAGTTGTCAGTGTCGAAATCGGCTGGCAAGGTCCAAGTGCCGCCGCCAGTGGCTGCCGCACCGCCCAAGCCAGCTGCACCGGCTGCAGTC
>JAYVSR010000220.1:0-5531 GCA_043775155.1 Burkholderiales bacterium
GCATCGCCCAACAGCGCAAAGCAGTTGGTCACGCCCTCCTGAATAAAGGATTTCGCGAGGACATCGTAGACACGGGTTTTGACTTCAACTTCGGCTGACACTGTTACGACTCCTTGGGTGAGTGTGGTTACGCAGCTTGAGCGAGGCCGACAATGTACACTTTCCGCACTGATTCGCACTAAACAGCAGTCCACTCAAACGTTGCAGGGAAGCCGGCCGATGTCGCAGAAACTGACTGAAAAAACGGCAGAGATCGCAGTCGACACAAATCGGCGACGTCGACATTCGCGTGATCGAGATCGAATACAAGCGCTGAGGTGGCGCTGGCGCTGGTGTACATACGCCGTGCTTCAAGATGCGCAGGTGCCTCCTCCGCCCGCCCGGTTGGGTGAATCCGTAAAAATCCCGGCGGCACACTAAAATGCCGCCACGGACTGCACGGTACCTGCTACAAACGCACGCCACAAGTTGCATGCCACAATAGCGGATCGTAAAGTTATTTACCCATTCACCCGGGCGATTTTTGTTTGAATATGGTCCTTCCGAAAAATTTTGGCAAGTACGATGTCGTTGGCGTCCTCGGTGCAGGGGCGATGGGTACCGTCTACGATGCGGTTGACCCGATCATCGGTCGCCGGGTGGCGATCAAAACCGTTCTGAAGCACTCGCTCGACGCCTCCGAGGCGCAGGCGCTGCTCGACCGGTTCAAGCAGGAAGCCCAGGCGGCCGGCCGGCTCAACCACCCAGGCGTGTGCTCGATTTACGACTATGGCGAGACCGACTACGTCTCGTTTATCGCGATGGAGTACATCAGCGGCAAAGAGCTGAAGGCCTACTTCGATGAGAGTCACAAGTTTGATCTCAAAGAAGTCGTGCGCATCATGACGGAAATCCTTGATGCGCTCGACCATGCCCACCGCAGCAAGGTGGTGCATCGCGACATCAAGCCGGCCAACATCATGATTACCGACAACGGGCGAGTCAAGGTGGCCGACTTTGGGGTAGCCAAGATCGAATCGTCGATGTTGACGCAGGTTGGCACCAAAGTCGGCACCCCCGCTTACATGTCACCGGAACAGCACAAGGGGCTGTCGGCTGACGGGCGCTCTGATTTGTTCTCCTGCGGCGTGATTCTGTATCAGTTTCTCACCGGCACGCGGCCGTTCACTGGCGGCAGCCACACCGTCGCCCAGGAAATTCTGACCCGTGCGCCGAAGCCGCCATCGGAGATCAATACCTCGCTCACGCCAGCGTGGGACACGATCATCAAAATGGCCCTGGCCAAGCGCCGCGATGAGCGTTATCTGACCGCGCGCGATTTTATCGACGCGCTCACCCAAGGTCTCAATGACACGCCGGGTGGCATTGCCGTGCCGTTCCAGACCACGACGCGAGCGCCGTCCGACGCGACCAACGCCAGCGAACGCAGCGCTACCAGCACCGGCTCTGACAAGTCGGACCGCACCAACGTCGCCATGATGGAGTCGGAACTGGAGTTCTGGAAAGAAATCAAGGACAGCGACATCGAAGAAGATTTCGCGGCGTTTGTTGAGTCCTTTCCGGAAGGCCGGTTTTCCCACATTGCCAAGCGCCGACTGGACAAATTAAGGGCCGCCAGTTCGCGCTGGCAAATGGGCGGGGATTTGCCCAGCCCGGCGCCGGAGGCAACAGCGCTGGCACCGAGCGCACCGGCACCAAGCGCACCGGCTCCGCGCACACCGGCACCTGCAGCCGTACCGGCGCGCGGCGAAGTGGACGACGATCAGACGATGATGTCGATCCACAACCGCGAGGCGGTGGACGGTTCCAGCCGGCCACAGCCGGCCTTGGACGCCGGGCAGGCCGATGCGCCGGCAGCAGGTACCCAGCCCGAGGTAGACGTCGACGCGACGATGATCCGGCGCAACCCGGCACCCGCTAGTGCCCCGGAAGCCAAAGCTGGCGTGGATGCTGATGCTGATGCTGATGCTGATGCTGATGCTGATGCTGATGCTGATGCTGATGCTGATGCCACATTGCTACAACGGCCTGGCGAGGCTGCAGTAGAAGCGCTAGAGACTGATGAAGAAATGATCGAGCTCGACGGCTCGGATGGCGTCGATCTCGATCTATCAGAGGAGATCAGCACACTGCCGCCGGAGCCGCTGGCCAAGCTGGACGCCCCTGCAGTCGCCCCCGCTGCTGCCGCTGCGGTATCTCCCGACGCGGTTACGTCTGTGGCCCCGGTACCGTCAGCCACAGTACCGGCCGCCGCAATCGAAGGCAGTCCGGCAAAGCAGCCGGCCAGCGAACCCGCGCCGACACCGGTCACCGCGAAGATTCAAACTGGCGCCGACACCGCGCCCGCACCACAGCCAGCGGTATCACCGGTCAACAGCGTCACCCCGGCTGCCGCACCGGCTACCGCGAAGGACGCCACCCCGGAGAAGCCGCCTGGCGCCTTGCCGCTGGCGACGCCTCCTAGGAATATCCCAAAAGACACCACGTCTGCGGTCGCGCCTGCGGGCACGTCTGCGGTCACGCCTGTCGTCACGCCTGTCGTCACGCCTGTCGCCAAGGCGGTCGCGGCCCCCGCCCCCGCCTCGCTTCCAACGAAACAACCTGCACAACTGGCTGACGAACCGAGTTCCGCGCCGCCAACCAAGAAGAGTCCGGTACCGATGCTGGCCGGAGTGGTGCTGGCGCTGGCGGCCGCAGGCGGCGGATGGTTCATGTTCGACTCCACGCCCGCCCCGGCTGAAACGGCTGGGACTGAAATGGCGCTCAAAAAAGCCGCTGACAACGCCAAAAAGGCGCGTGACGCCGCTGAAAAGAAAAAAGCTGAAGCGGACGCAAAAAAACTGGCTGACGAAAAAGCCACTGCCAAAGCAGCGGCAGACGCGGAAAAATCGGCCGCCGACAAACTAGCCAAGGCAACGGCTGATAAAGCTGCGGCTGATAAAGCAACCGCTGATAAAGCAGCCGCCAACAAGACTGCCGCTGACAAGGACAAGGCAAACGCCGAAAAATTGGCGACCGAAAAAGCCGCCGCTGACAAACTCGCGGCTGAAAGGCTGGCAGCGGATAAGGCAGCTGCCGACAAATTGGCGGCGGACAAAACCGCAGCGGACAAGCGGGTGGCGGACAAAGCCGCTGCCGACAAGTCGGCAGCAGAAAAAGCTGCCGCGTCCAGCGCCGGCTCGATCGCCGACCGGATTGCAGCGGCATCATCCCCGCCGGAGCTCTATAAGCGTGCGGTGGCGTTGCGCAGTGAAGGCAAGGTCAGTCAGGCGGTTGCCTTGCTCAGACAGGCCTCGTCGCAGGGCCACGGCCCGTCGTCAAAGCTGCTTTCGGTGATTTTCACTGACGGAGCAGGTGATGTCCGGGCCAATTTCCGCGAAGTGGAACGCTACAAAGAGTTGGCCGAAAAGCAGGGTGAGCGCTGAACTGCGCTTCGCCCTCGCCGCACTACCCAACCCTCATTAACCCGCCCGCATCGCCCGGCCCACGCTACCCCGCCGCCGCACCAGGCATCGCACCGGCGGCTGGTGCCACCAGCAATGCCCGATGCTCGTACCCAAAGCGCTGCGCCTCGCCGCGCAGCAGTGCCTCGACCGCCGCGATGCGCGCAGCAGGCGCGGCGCGTGCAGCCTGGGCCGGCTGCGCCACGGTAATCGAAGCGGCCACCTGCCCGGTCTGATCGATCAGCGCCACGCCAAAAGCATCAATCCCCGGCACTACGTCACCGAGATTGACGCCAAACCCATGCCGGCGCGAGCGCCGCAGCATCGCTTGCACCGCGCTGACGCGCGCTTCACCGACCGACGCGATCTGCTTCAAATTGATTTTCTCGATGCGCTTTTGCTCTGCCAGCGGCAGCGCAAGCAGTATCGCCACCCCACCGGCTGACACCACCAGTGGCCGCCGCGTGCCGGGTTCAATCGACATGCCCTTGAGCGTGGTAAGGCCAGTGCGGGCGGCGCAGACAAATTCCTCCCCGCTGCGCAAAAACAAAAATGCCGCGCCACGCACCGCCGCCGCCAGGCGCGCGAGCATCGGCGCACTGGCGCTGCTGAGCGCGTTCATTTGCGTCAGACCCAGGCTCAACTCATAGAGCAACGGCCCCGGCAGATAATGCTTGTCCGCGCCGCGCCGCCACACCATGCGCTCACGCACCAGCCCGGCGAGCATCCGGTGGGCGCTGCCTTTGTCGATCTCGCAATACGCCGCCAGATCGGTCAAGCGCCAGCCTTGCTGGGGGCGCGCCGCCACCGCTTTGAGCAAAGTGACAGCGCGCGCCACGGTCTGGGTGCCGCGCACGGCAGCTAAATGTTTGAGCATAAATTTCACATAGTAAAACATTGAACGTTGCGGTGCCGCCACTCTGCCACGCCTTCAGGCACTATTACTTCCATGACAGCTTCCACCACTCCTTCGGCCAGCGGCGCACTGACCGGCCTGCGTGTCCTCGACCTCTCGCGCGTGCTGGCCGGCCCCTACTGCGGCCAGATGCTGTCTGATCATGGCGCGTCAGTCCTCAAAATCGAGCCGCCGATGGGCGACGAGACGCGCCTGCTCGGCGCGCCTTACGCCGCCGATAGCGCCCCCTACTTCCACGCGCTGAACCGCAACAAGCAGGCGATTGCCCTCGACCTCACGCGCGATGACGCGCGCGCGGTGCTGCTGCGCCTGCTTGAAGGCGCCGACGTGCTGATCGAAAATTTCCTCATCGGCACGATGGAAAAATGGGGACTTGGCTACACCGAGGTGTTGGCAAAAAAATTCCCGCGCCTGATCTATTGCCGCATCAGTGGTTTCGGCGCGGACGGCCCGCTCGGTGGCCAACCCGGCTACGACGCGGTGTTGCAGGCGATGGGCGGGGTGATGAGCATTAATGGCGACGCTGGCGGTGGCCCGACCCGCGTCGGCATGCCGCTGGTAGACATCGCCACCGGCATGCACGCGGCGTTTGGCGTGATGCTGGCGCTGAACGAACGGCAACGCTCCGGTCACGGGCAACTGGTGGATTTATGTCTCTACGATACGGCGCTGTCGTTGTTGATCCCGCATGCCGCCAACTGGTTCGCCGCCGGCACCATACCGCAGCGCACCGGCAGCGCGCACCCGAACATTTCGCCTTACGACAAATACAGCGCGCGCGATGGCGAGATTTTCTTGGGCGTGGTCAACGATGGGCAGTTTCGTAAATTTTGCACCGCGATCGGGCGCGACTGGGCCAGCGATGCGCGGTTTGCCGATGGTGCCGCGCGGCTCGCCAATCGCGTTCAGTTGAAAAGCGAGATTGACGCAGCGCTGCAACACTACGACAGCGCCGAACTGTGCGCGACCTTGATGGCGGCGGGTGTGCCAGCCGGGCCGGTGCAATCAGTCGATCAGGCACTGAACCACCCGCACACCGCCCATCGCCGAATGAAGCAATCGGTCGAGGGTCAGGACGTGTTAGGCGTGCCGGTCAAGCTCTCGCGCACCCCCGGTGCGGTGCATTCAGCGCCGCCTGCATTTGGCCGCGATACCGCAGCGGTGCTGGCGGC
>JAYVSR010000221.1:0-14432 GCA_043775155.1 Burkholderiales bacterium
CACGAATAAACGCACGTCAATTCACATTTAACGGGAGAACATCATGAAACAGTTATTCGTTGCAGCCTTTACCGCATTGTTGCTCGCTGCGTGCTCGTCTACACCCAAGCAAGAGCCTGCCGTGATCAAGGACGCATCGCCGCCGGTACCTAAAACTGCGACGGAGCAAACGCCCCAAACGGGAACAATTGGCACGGTAACCCCGACTCCCATCGACACATTCAATCCCCTCAAAGACTTCAGCATCTTTTTTGATCTAAACGAATTCACCGTCTCCGAGAAATATCTCTCCGTCGTCCGCCGCCACGCCGACTACATGAAGAAGAATCCAACCCAGCGCGCCTCGGTGCAAGGCAACACCGACGAGCGCGGCAGCCGCGAGTACAACCTCTCGCTCGGCCAAAAGCGCGCCGAAGCAGTGAAGAAAATGCTGGTGTTGGAAGGCGTCAAAGAAGCGCAAATCGAGGCGGTGAGCCTCGGCGAAGAGAAGCCGAAGAACCCGGGCCACGATGAAGCCGCGTGGGCGGAAAATCGCCGCGGCGACATTACTTATCCCGCCCGCTGAACCTGAACTACGTGTTAACCGCGCGTCCACCACGTGGCCAACTAAGCGTTAAAATTGGTGGCATGAACGCCAAATTACTCCCTGCCGCCGTTGCCTATACGGCCCCAAGAACCGCTCTGGCAGCGGTTCTTGGCGTTTTTCTTCTCTGTAGCACCGCGCAAGCGCAGCTCTTCAAAGACGACGATCTGTACAAGCGCGTCGCCGCGACGGAAGCCCAGCGCGCAGCCGACATCCGCCGCACTGAAGCGATGGAAGCGCGTGCCACCGCGCAAGAGGCGCGTGCTGAGCAGCAGTCGAAAGCGCTGGTTGATTTGACTCAGCAGATTGACGCGCTCAAGGGCGAGATCGCCAAACTGCGCGGCCAGATTGAAGTGCTGGCCAACGATATTGAGAACGGCCAGAAGCGGCAGAGGGATTTCTATACCGACCTCGATGCGCGCTTACGCAAAGTTGAGCCGCCGCCGCCACCGGAAAAAGGCGCACCGCCGAAGCCACCCACGGCCGACGAACAAAAGGCTTACGAGGCCGGACTCAATCTGGTCAAGACCAGCAATTTCAAAACCGCGATTGAAGCGTTCGGTGGTTTCTTGCGTACCTATCCGAACAGCCAGCTTTCGCCGTCAGCGCAATACTGGATCGGTAATTCGCAATTTGCGTTGCGCGATTTCAAAGCTGCGATCAGTGCGCAGCAGCGCGTGGTCGAGGTGTGGCCGGATGACGCGAAGGCACCTGATGCCCTGCTCAATATTTCGTCCGCCCACACTGAACTCAAAGACGTGAAGTCGGCGCGCGCAGCGATTGACGATCTGTGCAAGAAGTATCCGCAGAGCGACGCTTGCAAGACTGGTCTTGATCGCTTGAAGCGGCTGCGGTAAACGCAGTTTGCTGCGCGCCTCGGTCTCGACGCATCACAGCGGCGCGCTCTGATCAACACTGTTGGCGCAACCGCTGCCATCGCGCTGGCCCGCATCGCGCCAGATAGATTGCCCCCTGCACTCACCACGCACTCATGAAGTCTGCTGTCATTCTCCTCTCCGGCGGGCTCGATTCCGCCACCGTGCTGGCGATGGCGCGCGCCGATGGCTTCACCTGCCACACGCTCTCGCTCGACTACAACCAGCGTCATCGCAGCGAGCTGGACGCGGCGGTCGAGTTGTCGCGCGTGCTAGGCGCGGCGACGCATAGCGTGGTCAAGCTGGACCTTTCGTTGTTTGGCGGCTCAGCGCTGACAGATGCGAGCATCAGCGTACCGGTGGATGGTGCCGGCGCTGCTGCGAGCACGGGTACCGAAGCCGGCAACATCCCGATCACCTATGTGCCGGCCCGCAACACCATCATGCTCTCGCTCGCTCTTGCCAAGGCCGAGACGATGGGCGCGAACGATCTGTTTTTCGGTGCCAATGCGGTCGATTACTCCGGCTATCCGGATTGCCGGCCCGACTATGTGGCGGCATATGAAGCGATGGCAAATCGCGCCACCCGGGCGGCGGTCGAAGGGGCGCGCATGACGATTCATACCCCGATCATCATGCTGTCGAAGGGCGAAATCATTCTGCGCGGTCATGCGCTTGGCGTCGACTACGCGCGCACGGTGTCGTGCTATCAAGCCGATGCGCTGGGACATGCCTGCGGTGTGTGCGATGCCTGCCGGATTCGGCGCGCGGGATTCGCCGCCGCCGGGGTCGCAGACCCGACGCGTTACGCGGCTTAAAATTAGGCCGCTGTTTGCCCTTGCTTTGCCCCCTGATTTGCCTCGCTCATCACCACCACGCCAACCTGATCGCTCACCATCATGAACCCCGCTGACGCCGCCATCGCCGCCGCCGCTTCCACTGTCGTGTGGGGAGCATTCGCACTCGCCTTTGTGTTTGGCCTGGTGGCGCAGCGCTCAAATTTTTGCACCATGGGCGCGGTGTCGGACATCGTCAACATGGGCGACTGGACACGCATGCGCATGTGGATCACCGCCATCGGCGTGGCGATCCTCGGGGCCAATGGCCTGGCGTATGCGGGCGTGATCGATTTGTCGAAATCGATTTACCAGTCGGCCAACCTCACTTGGTTGTCCCACCTTGTCGGTGGCCTGTGCTTTGGCTTCGGCATGACGCTGGCGTCAGGCTGCGGCAGCAAAACCTTGTTGCGCGTCGGCAGCGGCAGTCTGAAGTCGGTGGTGGTGTTTTTGGTGCTCGGCATATCCGCCTACATGACGCTCAGGGGTTTGTTCGGTGTCTGGCGCGTGAGCCTGCTCGACCCGGTGCGCATCACGCTGGCGGGCACGCAAGACTTGCCGTCGTTGCTCGCACGCACCATGAGCATGGGCATGGACAAGAAAACGCTGCAATTAGTGCTGGCTTTATTGTTCGGTGGCGGCCTGCTCGCGTTCGCACTTAAAGAACGCGAGTTTCGCAGTGTAGACAACCTGTTGCCCGGCGTTATCCTTGGCCTTGTCATTACCGCAGCCTGGTATCTGTCGGGCAACATCGGGTACGTCGCCGAAGACCCGAAGACCCTCGAAGAAGCCTTCCTCGCGACCAACAGCGGGCGGATGGAGTCGCTGTCCTACGTCGCGCCGATTGCCTACACGCTCGAATGGCTGATGTTCTTCTCCGACAAGAGCCGCGTGGTGAGCTTCGGCATTGCGTCGGTGTTTGGATTGATTCTCGGTTCGTTCGCTTACTCGATCGCGACCAAAACGTTTCGCTGGGAAGGGTTTCGTGACGCTGAAGACACCGCGAATCACTTGGCCGGCGGCGTCTTGATGGGCTTTGGCGGCGTCACTGCGTTCGGCTGCACCGTGGGGCAAGGACTCAGTGGCGTCTCGACGCTGGCGTTGGGCTCGTTCATCACACTCGGCGCCATCGTCGCCGGCTCGTGGGCGGCGTTCAAATATCAAATCTGGCGGGTTGAAAAAAGCGGCTGAGAATGCAATTTTTCAGAGGGAAAACTGGCTTACGGAAAAATTTTCCGCTATAATCACTGGCTCTTTGGGTCGTTAGCTCAGCCGGTAGAGCAGCGGACTTTTAATCCGTTGGTCGACAGTTCGAATCTGTCACGGCCTACCAAGATTTTCAGAAGTTATTCTGAACGAAAAACGGGGTTTTCCTTGCGGAAAACCCCGTTTTCTTTTGGTGTTGCGCCCTTTGATACACGCAAAAAAGTTTCCATCCTTGCCGCAGCTTGATCCAAGCAATCAAACAGCTACTGCCGCATCCGCCCGGTTCTTGATCAAATACGTGATGTGCTGCATCAGCTCATCTTCCTGATACGGCTTGCCGAGGAAGACGTTGACGCCGATTTCCATTGCGTAATTGCGATGCTTGTCCGCCGTGCGCGAGGTGATCATGATGATCGGAATTTTTTTCAGCTTGTCATCGGCGCGCACGTTGCGCGTCAGATCGAAGCCGTCCATGCGCGGCATCTCGACGTCTACCAGCATCACGTCCGGTTGAATCTCGGCGAGCTGTTCGAGCGCATCGACGCCATCCTTCGCGGTGAGCACTTGGTAGCGCTCACGCGTGAGCAGGCGCGAGGTGATCTTGCGCACGGTGAGCGAGTCGTCCACCACCATCACGGTCGGCTGGGTCGAGACCGGAGCTGCCATGGCGGTGGGCGGTGGCGCGACAGCAGCGGTCTCACCTGCGCCCGCGGACGCAGCAGTAGTAACGACGGTTTGCAGTGCCAGTGGCACTGGGTTGAGGATCAGCACGACCTGGCCCGTACCGAGAACGGTCGCCCCGGCGATACCGGAGACGCGCGCGAGCTGCGGGCCGATGTTTTTGACCACCACCTCTTGATTGCCGAGCATCTCGTCAACGTGAATCGCCGCGCGCTGTGGGCCGGAACGCAGTAGCAGCACGGGCGTAAACCGCTGCACGTCGGCAGCTTGTGCGTGCTCGCCCAAAAGGCGCGGCAGATAGTTGAACGGATACTCGCGTCCCTGCCATTCAAATTTACCCGCTGCGTAAGCGCGCGCCACTTCATCGGCCTTGATCTGGCGTACCTGCTCAACCATCGCTGAGGGCACGGCAAACAAGCGCGTGCCAGTGCGGATCAATACCACCTGCGTCACAGCCAGCGTGAGCGGCAAAAAGATGGTGAAGCGCGAACCCTTGCCGGGTGTGAACTCGACTTGCACGCGGCCGCCGAGCGCCACTACTTCGGCGCGCACCACGTCCATGCCGACACCACGGCCCGACACTTCACTGACTTCGGAGGCGGTGGAAAATCCGGCCGCAAAAATGAATTCGGCGGCTTGGTTGTCGGTGAGTTGCTCGCCTTCCTGCATCAAACCATTGGCGAGTGCCTTGGCGCGAATCCGTTCGATGTTCAGACCCTGGCCGTCATCGTCGAACACGAGTACGAACTCGTTGCCTTCCTGGCGCGCCGACAAGCCGATCTCGCCGATCTCGGTCTTGCCCGCTTTGGCGCGGCCAGCCGGGTCTTCGAGACCATGGGCAATGGCGTTGCGCAACAAATGCTCAAACGGCCCGGTCATGCGCTCCAGCACTGAGCGGTCAATCTCGGTTTGGGTTCCCTTGATGTCGAGGTTGGCGCGCTTGCCGAGTTCTTTGGCGGTTTGGCGTACCACCCGATACAAGCGCTCTGCCACGTTGTTGAACGGCACCATGCGCACGCGCATCAGGTCGTTCTGCAAATCGCGCGACAGGCGGCCCTGTGCCAACAATGCGGCATCTGCATCGTCGAGGTTCTTCAGCAGGTTCTGTTGCACGGTGGCGACGTCGTTGACCGACTCGGCCATCATGCGGGTGATCTCTTGCAGACGCGAGAAGCGGTCGAATTCGAGCGGGTCAAACGACGTGTGTTTTTCTTCCAGTTCTTTTTGGCGCGACTGCATTTGCGACTCGGCGGCGATCTCGATCTCACGCAATTGCGCGCGCAGGCGGACCACGTTTTCGGTCAAGTCTTTCAGATTCGCCTTGATCGCGCGCACTTCGACTTCGATACGCGAACGCGCGATCGCAACTTCACCAGCTTCGTTCACCAGACGGTCGATCACGTCGGCACGTACGCGCAGCATGGCGCGTGCGTCTTCGGCAGCTTTGGCAGCTGCGGCCGGCGCAGTCGCGGTAGCGGGAGGCGCGGGAGCGCCCACCACGGCACTACCCAGCGATACCGCTGCGAATGCTGCCGCACCCGCAGCACCGGCGTCCAACAATGGCGCGCCCGAAGATGCCGCGCCACTGACGCTGTCGAACGCGCTCACCAGCTTGGATGCGTCGTCCTCCGCCAGCGCCGCGCTGCTGGCCGCAGCAAGCTGCGTTTTATCCGATGCGTCATAACGGCGCAACTGCTCCATCAACATCGTCGTGCGGTCGTAGGACGAGAACAAACCGTCGAAAATAGCCGGCGGAATGCTTTGCAATTGCAATGCGTTGTCGACCCGCGTTTCCATGCTGTGGGTGAGCTGGCCGAGCGCCATTGCTCCAGCCATCCGCGCACTGCCTTTCAAAGTGTGGAGCGAACGCTGCAGCGGCTGCGCATTGCCGCCATCGGCCCAGGCACGCAGCTCTTCGCTGATGCGCGGCATTAACTCATTGGCTTCTTCCATAAAGATCGGCAGCAACTGCTCGTCGATCTCATCGGTCAGGCGCTCCTGGCGGCGCTCGGAGGCGTCGAACCCGCGTGCCAGCAATTCCTCGTCGGTCGGCATCGCCGCCGGCGCGGCCGGGGCAATGGTGGCGAGCGGCGCGACTGCGGGCGCGCTATCGACATCAAACAGGGATCGGGGCGCAACTTCCAACGAACCATCCAACGAATCTTCCGTCACTGCGAGCGCGGCAGCCACTGCCTCGGGTGCAGCAGCCTGCTGCGCCGCCAATTGCTCAAAAGCTGCGCTTGCCAGCGCGCCTGATGCGGCAACCATAATCGTCTTGTCGCCCAGGTTTGGGGACGCATCCGGGAGTTCTGCAGGCAACGCCGCAGGCGGCGCCGCATCATCGATGAACGAGAACACCGAATCGGCGGCAGCGGGCTGCTGCTCCACCTCGGCCGGGGGCAGCTTGGCCGGCGGCAGGGTGATATCTTCGACGTGAAACGAAAAATCCGGCTCGGTCGTAACTGGCGCGGCCGGCTCCGGTTGCCCGGATACCGCCGCAGCAGCGTCCAGGCCAAAGCCCGAAAAATCTATCTCCACTGCAGGCGTGACCGCTGCCACAGCTGGCACATCGGCCACCGGCTCTTCTGGGGAGGCGAACATGCCACCATCCAAAAACAGCGTTGCAGACTCGCTCGGTAGTGCGAGCACCGGCTCCGGCGGCGTTTCCACCACCGGCAAGGCAAAGCCGGCCAGCATTGCATCCACCGCATCCACCGCATCCACCGCATCCGCCGCCGCGCCGCCGGTTTCGCTGCCGGCTTCGACACTGCTGGCCCACTCAGCGCGACGCGCATCAAGCTGTGCGGTGAGCGCATCCGCCGCCGGCGGCGCCTTCAAATCTTTGACCGCTGCGACCATCGCTGCGCAGGCGTCCACCGCCTGATAGGACAATGCCCGGTCGCTGGCTTCCATTTGAAAGCTGCCACTTTTTGCCGCCAACAACATCAGTTCAAACGCCCGGCTAATCAGGCTGAGCTTCTTGAAGTTAACGGTGCCAGCAATACCTGCCAGCGTGTGCGCTGCGCGCACTATCTCGTCGCGCGGCGGTTGTGGTTCGTTTTCCAGCAAGTCAAGCTCATGACGCATCACGGCGATATGCCCGGCCGATTCCTCGACAAAAATATTGTACAAACCAGGGCTGACACGAATCTCCCCGATGACAATCGTTTTGTCGGTAAACGGCACATCTGCAACGCTAGCTGCTGGCACGGCGGGAGCCACCAACTGAGCGGGCGCCACTGGCGCAGCAGAAGCTACAGGCTCCGCAGCGGCCCCTGACGCGACCGGTATCGCGAATGACATCGGCGCTGCCGCCGCCATTGCAACCACAGCCGATGCTGCCGTCGCAAAGGCAGCAGGCGTCTCGAGTGCGTCGCCAAGCGCGACAGGCGCGGCCGGCGCAGGCGGGTTGAGTTCAAACACCTGACCCGCGCGCATTTTTTCCGCCGCCGCAATCAACGCGCAGCCATCGGTGGCCGACACTCCCGTCGCCGACAACTCCGCCACCCACTGCTCAAACATCGCATGCGCTGCGTCAATCAAGGCAAACAGATTGGCGTCGGCCGGCCGGGCCTCCTGCAACCATTGGTTCATGGTCTGCTCGACGCTCCACGCTGCATCACCAAAACGCATCAGGCCGACCATTCGGCCACTACCTTTGAGCGTATGGAACGCACGGCGAATCACGGTCATCACTTCGTTGTTGGCCGGCGCTTTTTGCGCCAGGCCCTGCTGCGTGCCGATGGTTTGCAGTACCTCGACCGCTTCTTCGAGGAAGATCGACAGCAGTTCGGCATCGACCGCCTCTTCGGGCAGCAACGCTGGCATGGGCGTCGCTTCCGCAGCCGGTGCGGCCACCGCAAGCGCAGCAGCGCCTGCCGCAACTGCCCCCACGGCCGCAGTACCGGTAACCGCGACCGCAGCAGCCCCTGCACCGCGCGGCGCTTGCGCTGGAGCAATGCGCGACATTACGTGCTCGAGACTTTGTAACGCCGCAGCGTCGCGCGCTGCCGCCATGCCCGCCAAGATGTGCGCCGCATTCATCCGCAGAGTCGGATCATCAACCAGATCGGCGTCGTTCTTGATCGCCTCAAGATTGGCCTTGAGCTCCGCCGTCAATACTTCGTCCTGCGGCTCCTGAAGCCACGCATCAAACAGGGTACGCGCGTCCTTTTTTTCCTGCTCCAGCTCGGCCTCGACCGTCAGCGCGGGAGCGGCGCTGAGGTCAGACGGCTTTTTTGCACTCCCGTCCTCCAGCAGATCTAAAACATCGACATCATCGATCTGGCCCGCCTGCGCTCCCGGCACCGGCGGATTGAGGATGGCGTTGAAGTCGGCCGCGCCATGTTGCAACGTTTCGACGTAGAACCCCAGCGCGCTCATGGTTTGCGCTACTTTTTCAAAATCAGTCTGCTGCGGCTCATAGGCGGCCTCAGCAAAGCGTGTGATGCTGGCCTGGCAACCGGTCAGCGCAGCGGCGGCATCATCGGCGCCAAGAATCATCAATGCGCCGAGCACCTGCTTGATCTGGCCGCTTAATCCGGGCAGATCGGTGCGCTTGGATGCATCGCGAAAGAACGCGTCGAGGGCGGTCTCAATCCCGCCCAGATTGGTTTTGATCTCACTCACCACGTGCGCCATCAACAGGCGCTCCTGCGCCTTGCGCGACATTTCATCGAGCAGTGGCACGGCCGGCGCATCGGCCACCCGGCCCGCAAGGCTGGCTTTGAGACGCGCCGTCATCGCCGACACCTGGCCGGTGAACTCTTCGCCCAGGCGCGCGAAATTCTCGGTGGCGTTTTCGGCCAGCAACAGCGCAGTCGCGGTTTCGAGCGCGATCGACTCGGTCACTTTGTCGGGATTTTCTGCGACCCACACGGTAACCGCAGAAATCGCGTTCGACAGCCTGGCGAAATCCGGATTGCCCAGAGCACTGGTCTTTTCTTTCAGTTGCGCAGCCTGATCGCGAAAACCAGACAACTCGTGGGTTTGCCCCGCCGAGTACTTGTTCCACTTCTCTTTCGCCGCGCCGAGGATCTCGCGAATCGTCCGCAAGTGCGCTTCATGCGGCCGGGCTTCCTCGCTGGCGCCGCCCAGCTCGGGGATGGCGCCCTCGAGGTGATAAAACGCACGTAGTTCTTTTACCGAATTGCTCGTAGCACGGCTCTTGGCGACAAAATACAAGGCGTCGCGCATCAGCCGCTCGGCGACGTTCTGCGAGCCTTCCATCAGACGCTTCATTTGCAAATCGATCCGCGCGCACAAGCGCTTGGCATCGACGCCCGCTGAGCTGCCAGCCTCTTGCAAGGTTTCGGCAAAACCAATCGTGATCCACCAGAACGCGCGATGCTGCGGCATCGCCTGGGTACGCTCGATTGCGCGCACCGCTTCGCTCATGTCCTTCAGCGCCGCCGCATCGGCGCCATTGCGCAACCAGCGCAACAAGCCGCTCTGAAACCGGCGCCGCTGCGCCAGCACGTGCTCTCGCATGTCAGCCGGCAAATCTGCCACTTCACGCTTCGGCGGGCGTGCCGACAAATCAGGGAAAAATAAATCCGACTCGGCGATGCGCTCGGCACCGCGCGCCAGCATGACGCCCTGATAGACCGGAAATAAACGCACTGGCTGATGCGGCGCACCTTCCACTACATCGTTAAGGTATTTGGTCAGCGCCTCGAACGCGTTGAGCAACGCTTGCCCTTTGGAGGCGTCGAGCACCACTTCACCACGCTCGACCAGGTCGAGCAAGCGCTCGCTTTCTTCGGTCAGCCGGGTGACGCCATCGAGGCCAACGATTTCGAGTGCGCCATGCGCCTGGTGCAGGTGGGTTTTGCAAAATTTGATCTGGGTAGAGTCCGATGGCGTCGCCAGATAGGCAGACACGGCTGTGCCGGCCTTGCCCAAGGCTTGCTCGATTTCCCCTTTGACCCAAGTCAGGGGACCGATATCGAATTCCGCTGCGGCACCCATTGTCACGCCACCTTAAAGCCCGACACCGACGACTTCAACTCTTGCGCCAGCGCCGCAAGCTGACGCACCGACTCTGCCGTTTGGCGCGTGCCGGTCGCGGTTTGTTCATTAATTTTCAAGATGTCCTGAATATTCTGCGCCACCGCGCCGGCCGACTGCGCCTGTTGCGATGTGGTGGTAGAAATGCCGTCAATCAGGCCGGAAAGCTGGCGCGACACTTGTCCAATCTCGGACAACGCCTGACCGGCAGCGTCAGACAGTTTGGCACCCTCAACCACGCCCTGGGTCGATTGCTCCATCGCGGATACCGCGTCTTGCGTGTCAGTTTGAATCGACTTCACAATCGCGCTGATCTGCTTGGTTGCCTCGCCCGAGCGTTCCGCCAGCCGCTGCACCTCCTCTGCCACCACAGTGAAACCGCGTCCCGCCTCACCGGCGGACGCCGCCTGAATTGCCGCGTTCAGCGCCAGCACGTTGGTTTGCTCGGTAATGTCCGAGATCAACTCGACGATCTCGCCAATCTCCTGCGACGACTCGCCAAGGCGTTTGATTCGCTTCGAGGTCTCCTGAATCTGGTCCCGAATCTCGTTCATGCCGGAGATCGAGTTTTGCACCGCCGCCATCCCTTTTTCAGCGGCTGACAAGGATTGCCGTGCCACGTCAGCTGACTGCTTTGCACCGGCCGACACTTCATTGATGTCGCTCGCCATTTTGAGCACTGAGTCACCGGTCTGGCGAATCTCGGTAGATTGCTTGTCTTGCGCGATGAGCAGCTGTGCCGAGGTTTTTTGCGCGCTCTCGGACGCCACCGTCACCTGCGCGGTTGCCTGGTTGATCCGCAACACCACGTTGCGCAATTCTTCAATTGTGAAATTCACCGAGTCGGCGATTGCACCGGTAATGTCCTCGGTCACCGTTGCTTGCACGGTAAGGTCGCCGTCGGCCACCTCGGCCAATTCGTTCATCAGGCGCAAAATTGCCGCCTGATTGCCGTCATTGACCTGCTTGGCGCTGGCCTCTTGCCGTCGCGCATCTTCGCCGCGGCGCTCGGCCTCTTGTTCGCGCAGCTCAGCTTCTTGCTGGCGCGCGCGCAAGTCAGCGCGGTACACCAAGAACAGCAGACCAATCACCCCAGCGATGAGCAAACCGAGCAACAACATACCCACGAAGTTGAACGAGCGCGCTTCGAGCTCCTTCTGATACGAGCCAGCCAGATCGCTCAGCGAATCTTTGAGTTTTTCGTTGTCATTGAAGATGCTCTGGGCCGACTGTTTGGCATTGACCAGACGCTGCATGTTGCCCAGAATGCCCGACACCGCCACCTGATAACCGGCGAACGCTTTTTCCATCTCAGCCAGACGCTCTTTGGTGTCAGCATCGCTCGCGGCAGCCAGACGCAACGACTCACTGCCCTTGATCAAACCCTGGAGCAGATCACGGAATGAGTTGGTGTCTTTGCCAAGCAAAAACGCCACCTCCGGATCGATTGATTCACCGGCCAACAGGCCGTTCGCGTTCTTTGCCATCCGCTGCGTCAGCATCACCAGCTGGCCGGACACTGAAAGTTCGCGCGCGCTCGCGTTGCTCTGCAACTTGAGCGCCGCGATTTGCTCCGCCAGTTCCAGCAGTTGCGGGTTATTCGCGTTGATGGCACGAATCGACGCGCCGAGTTGCGTCAGGTTCTTTTGCTGCTCCAGCACCACCGACGCATTTTTATCCGAACGCTGCCACTCTTCTTTCACCTTATCGAGCACCGGCACCACCGCGCCCGGGGTCGACACCGAGCGCTCACCCTCACCCGAAAGCGCCTTCAAATTCGCCTCAATCTGTTCGCGGCTGTCCTGCAATTGTTTAAAGCCCGCCTGATTGCCCAGCACCGCGTTGGGTAC
Organism: Burkholderiales bacterium; assembly: GCA_043775155.1. Lineage (GTDB taxonomy): Bacteria > Pseudomonadota > Gammaproteobacteria > Burkholderiales > JAEUOS01 > CANJDH01. Next base: position 12,041 of record JAYVSR010000221.1, read on the forward strand.
CGCCTTGGCCAGACGCTGCGAATGCATCAGCGTATCGCCGGTAATTGCGACCCCGGACGTAAGTTGATTTGCCTTGTTTAAATCATAAACAATAACGACGGCGAGCAAGGCAAACAGGATCAGCAAGACCGAGCCGAGAACAAAGTACTGGCGGCCCACTGGCAGGCTGCCAATCAACGGCACCCCCGATCCGGCACCGGTTGGCACCGGCGCAATGATGACCTTCCCCGCTTCCGGCTGATCATTGCCGGCCGGCGCGGCCTTGACCTTGGCGGCCTTTTTGCCGGACGGCAGTTTAAAACTCAGTGCCATGTTTTCTCCTCTGCTGCAATCTGGGCGCTTACACGCCCACGTTCAAAAATCCGGGGTCTTCAATCAGGTGCTCAAACTTCAACTCGCGCCAGGCGCGGATTTGCAGCCGGGTTTCATTGGCGCCGCCGCCTTCGTGCCACATTTGCCCGGCCCACGGTACCGTCTCGATGCCGCCGGCCACCTCTTGAAATTCGTTTGGATTGCGCAGTCCCAGCATCCGGCTCACCAAGAGTGCGGCATTGATGCCAAAACGCGATCCGGCCAACACCAGCCGGTTCTCCGTGCTGCGTGCGGTCGCCTCATGGCCGCTAAACGCGGAAAAATCCACCACGCTGAACAAGCCACCGCGAATATTCGCCATCCCCATAAACCAGGGCTTGGTCAGCGGCACCGAGGTCAGCGCCGGCACCGGCACGATCTCACCCGCGTCTTCGAGACCGATCAGCCAGTAGCCGGTACCGCATTGCACGCCGAGCCGGGCCGCTGATGCAGGCGCGTCTTTGGCTGACGACAGGCGTTGCGCCAAATCCTGCTGAAACTGGCGGAGGCTGACTTTGGTCGCCATATCGGGAGATATCTGAATGCAGTCGGGAAACGAGGGACGGGCCGGGCGGGGAAAGTTGGGCTAGTCGCGCGCGCAGCTTAAAATCCGGCGCTCAACCCAACGCCGCAATCTTTGCCAGCAACTCATCGGCATTGACTGGCTTGACCAGATAATCTTTTGCGCCTTGGCGCTGGCCCCATACCTTGTCGGTTTCCTGGTCTTTTGTGGTACACATAAAAATCGGGATATGCGCGGTCTGCGGCGCTTTTGAAATCTGCCGCGTCGCCTGAAAACCATTGAGGCCCGGCATCACCACGTCCATCAAAATCAGATCGGGCAATTCTTTGGCAGCTTTAGCCACGCCCTCTTCACCATTTTCAGCCGACACCACGGTAAAGCCTTTTTTGATCAGCAAATCCTGAAAGAAAAAACGTTCGGTCGGGGAGTCGTCTACAACGAGAATTTTTTTGATGGGCATGATGATGTTTCCTGAAATTAAACATAAGAGACCAACGTGACGCACTAAGCCTTGACAGCGTGCGCCCCGACGGTTTTGAGCAAACTGTCTTTGGTAAATGGCTTGGTCAGATATTCGTCCGACCCGACCATGCGGCCACGTGCACGGTCAAACAGCCCGTCTTTCGACGACAACATGATCACCGGCGTGGCAGAAAACTTGGCGTTTTTTTTGATCAGCGCGCAAGTCTGATAGCCATCGAGACGCGGCATCATGATGTCGCAAAACACGACGTCCGGGGCGTGATCGGCAATTTTCGCCAGCGCGTCGAACCCGTCTTCCGCCAGAATCACCTGACAGCCGGCTTGAACCAGAAAAATTTCCGCGCTGCGCCGGATCGTGTTCGAATCATCGATCACCATTACTTTGACTCCGGTCAAACTCGATGTTTCCGCCATCCAAAGTCTCCGTGTTCTTGATAAGGCGCGCGACACGACAAGCGCGCCAATATTTCAGCCGGTTTCCCGCGTGATTATACCGGCACGCATGAAAATGTCATAAAGCTTGGGCGCTGCCGGAACCGCGTCAAATTTCGACCATCTCAAAGTCGTCCTTGCGCGCACCGCACTCCGGGCAAGTCCAGTTGATCGGCACATCTTTCCACAGCGTGCCGGGGGCCAAACCTTCATCCGGCGCGCCCTGCTCTTCGTCGTAGACCCAGCCGCAGATCAGGCACATCCAAGTTTTAAAGCTGTTTTCCATATATTTTCGCGAATTGATTCAAAATCGAAGGGTTTTGGCTAAAATTCAATCATAGCATCGCCTCCGTCCTGCGGTGCTACTGCAACACTTCTCCGCGCCTCCTCTCGTCACCACGCACCCGCAGTGTCTCGCCCCTCCAGGCCTCCCATTCCCGCCATCGTGCTGGTGTTCGCCGGCTCCGATCCGTCCGGCGGTGCCGGCATTCAGGCTGATTTGCTCACCCTCGCCAGTCTGGGCTGTCATGGCTTGTCGTCGATCACCGCGCTCACAGTGCAAGACACCGAACGCGTCGGCGCAGTCGAAGCTGTCGCTGCGGC
>JAYVSR010000222.1:0-12467 GCA_043775155.1 Burkholderiales bacterium
CCTCTGCGTTGATTTAAGAAATGGTGATATGGAATTGTAGGTGATGAAAGGGCTTAAAAGCGCTCTTTCAATCTTGTACACGACACTACTCGTCGCATCTAAATGGATGATGACATTTGACCTTGAATTCTACGTATTCAAAAGTGAGTTTTCGTCATAAAAAGTCATCGGTTTTTAATCATATGAACGAATTCGAACAACTGAAACAATCTTTGACTATGTGCACCCCAGCGCGGTGTGGCTTGTCGAGGCGCTGCCGCAAGACGCAATAGCGGCTGCGATGCAGGCAGTGAAGGAATCCGATCTGATGCTGGTGGTTGGTACGTCGGGAATAGTTAATCGGGCGGCGACGCTGCCTGAAATGGCGAAAAAGCGTGGCGTGACGGTGATTCAGATCAATCCCCATCCGACGGAGCTGGGCGCTGATTGCGGCGTCAACATTGGTTAGCCAGCGAGCCTTGCGGGATACGCAGTTCTCCTGACGACACAAGCTGTCGCGTTCATGCGCAACATGACACCTGGTTTTGACACAGTCATGTTGGAGGGTAGGACGCATGCGCGCGCAATCGACAAACGCACTGGTCGTCGCACAAAAAGCAGTTCGCAGGATCGCGGCAGGTAGTCTCCCCATCAAATGGCGCGCGGAGGCGCCGATTGCTTCGACGGTGCCCACATACGCTGAAGCGATCGTGGCGTTCCGAAAGGAATTCGAGCTCAATCGCCTCGGTATCGTCCAGATTTTCCATTCGCGCACCAGCCGCATCGCCGTCTACGGCTGCAAGCTCGCGGTCGAATACTGCAATCGGAAGACCCTGCATTTGCGCATGCGGCCACCCGGGTCGCCGTGGCTGTTGACTGCCGAGATAGTGTCGGCATGGCCCGAGTTGGATTCGTACATCGGCTTTCGCAGCCTGGACTATGGGTGGCTGCGCGTCACCTTGGCGAACATATTTGAAGCCTGGTCGCAAAGCTGGCTTCCGGCGGGCTATCGCTACGCCGATCCCCTTTATGTCGTAGATACTGTCCTCAACGATCTGTTCGACGCTGACAGTGTGGCGCAGCAATGGGAGCGCGCTCTGCAAGTTGTGTTGCCGCGCGAGTTTCTGCGGGTCATGGATCTGGCGCCGGTGCCGTTGGCAGCGCTGCCTGGCGCCGCCGCGCCGTTCCGCGTGTGGAACCATCACTCCGCTGAACTGGTGCAATTGGGCACGGCGGCGCCGTGGTTGAGACAAATTGTCCCGATGCTCAAATATTTTCCTGCCGATCTTCCGCTTGGACCGAATCTGGAGCATTCGCTGCGCACGATGGTTATGAGGCGGCATTCACCAGCGGTATGGCGGTTTCACCGGCGTTCCGAGTTTTGCCTCGTGCCGGCCGGCGATCTGCTGTTACGCGGTGGCGCCGGGATCGTGGACGCGATGGTGACGAGCGCGGTGAAAGCGCTCGGGTTGGATGGGGCAGTCGCTTTCCTCTCCGGGTTGGGTGCTGACAGGTTCACCCGCATGTACATCGAACTCAATGAGCAAATGTTGCCGGAACGATGGCGCGACCTGTTGGCCGTGTTTATGGCGCGCGCTGCCGCACGCTTCAAAACGGCGGCGGCACTCGACGAGCGTGACGCTGTTGGGGAGCAGATCATCCTGGTATTGCGCGGTCTTGCAAGAGCCGGATTTGCGGAAGATTTTCCCACGCCGAATTCGACCTGGAACTCCCTGGTGCAGCGCGCCGAGGTTTGGAATGGGCCCGCCGATCCTGAATTGGAAGCAAGCAAATTGCCTGAGTCTTGGGCCACGCACATGAAGCGATGGGAGTGCGGCAATGTCAGATTTGACGCACTTACGTCACTGAAAGAACTGCGTGTCGAAGGTGTTCAGATGGTTCACTGTATTGAATCGCGGCATGCCGCTTGTGCGGTTGGGGTGTCTGTGGTCTATCGCATCAGCGGTGTGCTTCCCGATGGTCAACCGGTAAGAGCGACGGTGGAGTTTGCGCGGACACCGGCACAACCACAAAGTGATGGCCAGTGCGGGAAGTGGCATTTGCATGAGTTAAAAGGTCGGCACAACGCGGATGCCGATCCTGCGCTGAAGCGCATTGCGCTTGGTGCGGCGGGCGCGCTCAACAACACCGGCTGAAGTGTCGCTGCACTCCAACTTCAAACTGGTTGGACGTGCGGCGCATCAAAACGGTAAGCTTCGCAGGCCGTTTTCCAAGGATCTCTCCACTCCCATCTGTATCGCATGGACGAATTCAAACAACTCAAGACGTCTTTGATCACGGGATGTCACGTGACTATTCTTTCAGGCGCCGGCATCTCCGCTGAAAGTGGCATCCCAACCTTCCGCGACGCGCTCACCGGTCTGTGGGAGCGTTTCGAAGCGTCAGACCTCGCCACCGCCAACGCCTTTCGGAGTGACCGTGATCTGGTCTGGGGCTGGTACGAGTGGCGGCGCATGTTGGTGATGCGGGCCAAACCCAATCCGGGGCATCTGGCGATTGCGCGCTTGACTGAGTTGGTTCCCAAGCTGACGCTGATCACGCAAAACGTTGACGATCTCCATGAGCGCGCTGGTAGCCGCGACGTGATTCATCTGCACGGCAGCTTGTTCGCGCCGCGTTGCTTCGCTTGCGCCCGGCCGCATGCCTTCACGCACGAACCTGACGAGCCGGAAGGCGGGCGGCGCTTGAAGCCGCCCCGCTGCCTGCATTGCGGCGGGTATGTGCGCCCCGGCGTGGTGTGGTTTGGCGAGGCGCTGCCGCAAGATGCGATAGCGGCTGCGATGCGGGCGGTGGAGGACTGCGACTTGATGCTGGTGGTTGGTACGTCGGGGATCGTGCATCCGGCGGCGGCGCTTCCCGCCCTGGCGAAAAAGCGTGGCGTGAAGGTGGTGCAGATCAATCCCCATCCGACGGAGCTGGACGCTGATTGCGACATCAACATTTGTGCGCCGGCAAGCGCCTTGATGGATCTCCTTTGAATTGCACCGTCAAGACCGAAACCTGGTAAATGGAGCGAATTCATTTGAAGGAGTCGAAGCAAGACCATTTGACGGCACTCGTCGAACGCTACCCGCGCCTGTTTCACGGTGAGCCGCCGCGGGCGCACAGCGAAGTGCCTACCGAGTGGGCAGCCCTGATCGACAAGCTGTGCGCCGAAATCGATCGGCTGGTGGTTAAGGAATCCGTCTGGTTTCAAGTGAATCAGATCAAGGAGAAGTTCGGGACTTTGCGCTTCTATTTTTCGGTAGGCGATCCGAAAACCCGAACAGTGGGCGCGCCCTTCGGCGCCGGGCCGTCTGACAAGCTGGAGGCGGCAGAGCGGCTCCGTGATGCCGTTGACATTTTGGTATGGGCGGCCCAGACTCGCACTGCGTCTATGAATACATTCGGACTCCCTGAATACCTGCTACGGGCCTACACCATGATCCACCCCACCATCGCCACCTGGCACCACCTCGTCAAGACCCGCAACCCCGCCGGCCTTAACGACCTCCTCGCCGAAGACGCCGTCTTCCTCTCGCCCATCGTCCACTCGCCCCAAGCAGCAACGGCTTCTTTCGACCCTATCGAGGTTGTCCTCGATAGGGTCGAAAGAGACTTTCACACGTCAGAGTGTGAGCAACGCCTCAAACCCGGCCTGCTCGAAATGCTTGTCCGCAGTCAAAGCTCGGGTGATTCCCCGGGACCGCATGACCTCAAAGCTGGCGCAGTCGGCCATGCTCCACTCTTTGTCGGGCCTCGCTTCGAATAGCGCAAGCGCTTGCTCCAGAAGCTCGCGGTGTACGCTGACGACGTCAACGCGCGCGTCGGCCTGCAATTCACGGATGATGGTGGCGGCTCCAGCGCGATGCGGCAAGCGCGAAAGCGCCGCTCCCAATTCGAGTAGCACCGCGCTTGAGGTAACAAGGTGAATCCCTTGAGTTTCGATCTGGTCGAGGAGCCGGCCCGCCTGTTCGTGATGCCGGTCCGAGCCGGAGCAAAGGGCGATCAGAAAACTGGTGTCGATGAACCAGTGTTCCACTGGCCGAGGCTAAACGCGGACTTCGAAGGTGGTGGAATAGTCCGGCGGCAGATCGAGATCGAGGGCGCGGGTGGCGCTGAGGAGGCGGCCTTCTACTTTGCGTGAGGCAACCGGGCGCACCTCAATTTCGACCACGTCGCCGGGCGTCAGGCGTGCATCAACCAGGCTGACGGTGCCTTTGCCCGTTTCATCTGCCTGATCCACTACCACATGTTGCGCGAACACTGCGCTCATGTCTGTCACCTTTTGTCGATTGGATTGCAATTATTCTACTCTTGCAAGTTCCAGCGAAAAGTTTCACTGGGTAATGCAGTAGCAGTGCGCAGGACACCGCGTGACTCGCGGTGTCCTGGTCGGCCAATTTGGTGACATCACCAAATTGGTTTTGCCGGGATATATAATGTATATCGGTCTATTTTGCTGAACGAACGGAGACGCTCATGGCAATGGTGATGACGCAGGTTTATCTTGACGCGGGCCAAAAGAAGTCGCTGGCCACCAAGGCGAAGAAGAGCGGACGCACGCTATCGGAATTGTTGCGCGATGCCGGTGACACGGCCTTGCTTGGCGTCACCAGCGAAGAAGTCATTCAGTTGGACGCCGCCACCCGGCGCGCCGAGGCGGACCTGAAAGAGATCGTGCGCGTCCTCGATGCCGACGCGAAGGGGCACAAGGCGTTCCTCGCCGCGATGAAGAAAATGCGTGTCGCGGAGCCGGCATGAGCGTGCTCGCCGATGTGCTGGATCGTTTGTCGGGCGTAGCCGAGGTCAAGGCGCGCGTGACCGATCTGGCGATTCATCTGGCCGAAATGCGCCGCATCATCCTTGATCAACAGAAAGAACTGGCCGAAGTCAGAGGCCAGCTCAAGGCGCTGATTCAGATGCAGTCGCGTTCGTAGCCAGAGGCGCCGCGCAAAGTGAACCGCGTGCGCACTTCGATGCCCGGCGCGAAGGTCATCGGTTACTTCAGGCCCTGACAAATGGCCCGTCATCACCGCTTGAACAAATACCCCAGCACCAGATCATGCATGTGCGCGAGGCGCTCGGCCTTGGCGCGCGGCGACAGCAAGTCACGCTCAAAAATCGCCGACAGCGTGTACTTGTTGCCGAGATAAAAATAGGTCAGCGATGCAATCGAAATGTAAAGCTGCACCGGGTCCACCCCGGCGCGAAACACGCCGCTCGCGCGCCCGCGCGCCAAAATCTCCTCAATCATCGCGACAAACGGCGAGTGCATGTTGCGCACCTTGGCCGATTCCTTCAGGTGCCGCGCACGATGCAGATTCGCGCTGTTGAGCAGCGTCATGAATTCGGGATGTTTGAGGTAATAGTCCCAGGTAAAAGCGATCAATCGGCGGATCGCCCCGGGCGGATCGAGTTCGGTCAGATGCAGCGCGATCTCCGCTGCGCGGATGTGCGCGTAGGCCGCTTCGAGCACGGCGACAAACAGCGCGTCTTTGTTGCCGAAGTAGTAGTACAGCATGCGCTTGTTCGCGTCTGCGTTGGCGGCGATGCGATCAACCCGCGCGCCGCCGAGGCCGTGGGCGGCGAATTCAGCTTTGGCTGCCGCGAGAATCCGCGCTTGTGTGCGTTCCGGGTCGCGGGTGGTCTTTGGTAGTGCGGCTTTTTTCGTGAATGCTTTTTGAGGCATGCATAAATTGTAACCGTCTGGTTAAATTGCTGAACAGTTTTTCAGTATCGGTATAGTTGTTGGTCTGTCGGCGCGCTGGGTACAATTCCTCCATGAATCTCACCATGACCGCTCCAGACGACTGGCACCTCCACCTGCGCGACGGCGCTGCCTTGGCCGCCGTCCTGCCTGCCACGACGCGCCAGTTCCGCCGCGCGATCATCATGCCGAACTTGAAGCCGCCGGTGCGCACGGTGGCGGAAGCGGCGGCATATCGCGAGCGCATCCTCGCGGCGCTGCCGCATGACTCGCGCGACTCGCGTGATGCGCGTGACCCGCATGATCCAAACGCGGCGGGCGCGCAATTCGAACCACTGATGACGCTCTACCTCACCGACAACACGCCGGTAGACGAGATCAAACGTGTGGCGGACTCGGGCTTCGTCAAAGCGCTGAAGTACTACCCGGCGGGTGCCACCACCAATTCTGACGCTGGCGTCACCGACATCATGAAGCCGATGCGCACGCTCGAAGCGATGGCGGAAGCTGGCATTCCGCTCTTGATGCACGGCGAAGTCACCGACCCCACGGTTGATGTGTTCGACCGCGAGGCGGTGTTCATCGAGCGCGTGTTCGAGCCGCTGATGGGGCGCTTGCCCAATCTCAAAGTGGTGTTTGAGCACATCACCACGCGTCAAGCCGCCGAGTATGTGATGGCTGCGCCGGCCAACGTCGGCGCGACGATCACGCCGCAACACTTGCTCTACAACCGCAACGAGATTTTCAAGGGCGGGATTCGTCCGCATTTTTATTGCCTGCCGGTGTTGAAGCGTGAGGAGCATCGCGTCGCCTTGGTCAAGGCCGCGACGTCGGGCAGCGCGAAGTTTTTCCTTGGCACCGACTCCGCGCCGCACGCGCGCAACACCAAGGAAATTTCCTGCGGCTGCGCCGGCTGCTACACCGCGCCGCATGCGCTGGAGCTCTACGCCGAGGTGTTCGAGGCGGCGGGCGCGTTGGACAAGCTCGAAGCCTTCGCATCGTTCCACGGCGCGGATTTCTACCGCCTGCCGCGCAACCGCGGCACGGTGACGTTGACGAAAGAAACCTGGAGCGTGCCCGAGACCCTGCCCTACATCGACGCCTCGGGCATCGTGCCGCTGCGCGCGGGTGAAACCCTGCACTGGAAGCTGGCGGCGTAGATGCCGGTGTCGTGGGCCGCGTGGCGTGCGCAGCCACTGTCGCCACCCTGCATGCCGCTGAAACCATTGGTGCAAGCGCTTCCCCAAGATCGATGGCCGGAAACCTTTGACTGGAGCGGGTTAGCGGGCAGGTGGCAGGTGAAAAACGCGCGAGGTGTGCCAATCAGTTTCGTCGCCCCCAGCGCGCCGCCGCCGTCGGCGCTCGATTTCGAGCGGCGCATCTACCAGCACGGTGAAGTCGAAACGCGCCCCGCCACTTGGCACGACGCGTTTCACGCCTGCGCCTGGCTCAACTTTCCGCGCACCAAGGCGCGCATCAACGCGCTGCATATCGAGGACGGTCTCGACAGCACCCCGAATCGCCGCAGCGTGCTGCGCAACCTCCTCACGTTGTTTGATGAAGGCGGCATCGTGGTGGGCAGTTGCAATCCGCGGTTGCTCGATCTATTGCGCGGCTTTGAGTGGCGCGAATTGTTTTGGCGCGAGCGCGCTGCGGTGCAGAGCGAGATGGACTTCATCATCTTCGGCCATGCGCTCTACGAGCGTACGCTGGAGATGCACTACGGCAGCACCGGGCGCGGCATCTTGATCGACGTCGAGCGCAGCTACTTTGATCTCGACACGCCATCGCGCGTGCGGCTGCTCGATGCACGCCTTGCCGCGTTGTTTGGCAACCCGGTCGGCAAACCCGCGCGACTCGACTCGACGGCGTTATTGCAGCCGGTGCCGATCAAGGGCATTCCTGGCTGGGATGCAGCGAACCAGCGCGAAGACTATTACCTCGATACCCAACAATTCCGCCCTGGGCGGCGTAGTGCGGCGCTGCGCAGCACAGGGCAAAGCAGCGTGGCCTGATGCTGGCAATCCTCAACGTCACCGCGCCGTTTTTTGCGCTGAGCGCCTGCGGTTACGCGGCCGCCCGGTTTCGCCTGCTGCCAGAAAACGCCGTGCCGGCACTCAATACCTTTGTGCTCTATTTCGCGCTGCCTTGCATGATGTTTCGCTTCACGCTCGATACGCCGTTTGAGCAAATTTTTTCGGCCAAGGTGTTTCTGACCTACATGCTGGGCGGCTTGATCACCTTTGCCATTTTTATGGTTACCTACCGGCTTGCCAGCAAAACCCCGCTGCGGGATGGCGCCTATCCGGCGATGGCGGTGTCATGGTCGAACTGGGGCTACATGGGCTTCGCGCTGATCCCGGCCTTGATGGGTAAGGAAGCCTTGCCGGTCATCGTGGCCGGCGGCATGGCCGACCTGTTCGTCGTCTTGTCGGTGGGCTTGGCGTTTGGTGGCGGCACCGCCGGTCACACTTCATTGCGCGCGATTGTGCAAGGCGCTGTGCTCAGAGTGATCAAGAACCCGATGATCTGGGCGGTGATCTTTGGTGCCATCGGCTCGGCTGCGGGGCTGACGCTGCCGACAGCGCCAGACCAGTTGGTCAAGCTGCTCGGGAGCGCGGCAGTGCCGGTGGCGCTGTTCGCCATCGGCGTCTCACTCTACCGGCCGGGCGTGCCGATCTTGCGTGCCGACGTGATGATGATCACCGGCGGCAAGTTGTTGCTGCATCCCTACATCGTCGCCATTGTGGCCATCTATATGTTCGGCTTGCCGGCGTTTCAGATGCATGTGCTGGTGCTGATGGCCGCACTGCCGGTGGCCGGCTCGGTGTTCCTGTTTGCCGAGCGTGCAGGCAGCAATTCAGATGCGATCTCAGGGTCTATTTTGGTGTCAACCGCACTGGCGTTCTTCAGCTTCTCGGCCCTCTCTTGGGCGATGGGGCTGTCGTTTGGCTAGACACGTGTGCAGATCAGTGTTGCGCTTTTTGGAGGTGGGATATGGACAAGTTTGACTACGACCTTTTCGTCATCGGCGCTGGCTCCGGCGGCGTGCGCGCGAGCCGCATCGCCGCTTCGCTCGGTGCGCGCGTGGCGGTGGCGGAATCACATCGGCCCGGCGGCACCTGTGTGATTCGCGGCTGCGTGCCGAAGAAGCTGCTGGTCTACGCCGCGCATTTTCATGAGGACTTTGAAGACGCACGCGGCTATGGCTGGAGTGTGCCGGACGCGACCTTCTCTTGGCCCGCGCTGATCGATGCGAAGAACCGCGAGATCGCGCGCTTGGAGGGCATCTACGCCAAGCTGCTCGGCAATGCTGGCGTCACCTTGCTGCGCGGGCGCGCCACGCTCGCCGATGCGCACACAATTGAGATGGACGGCAAGGAGATGGACGGCAAACGCATCAGCGCCAAACACATCCTGATTGCGACTGGCGGCTGGCCGGTCGAGCCTTCGATTCCCGGTGCGGAGTTGGGCATCACCTCGAACGAAGCGTTTGAACTGAAACAAATGCCGAAGCGTGTGCTGATGGTGGGCGGCGGCTACATTGCAGTCGAGTTCGCCGGCATCTTCAAAGGCCTCGGTGCCGAGGTCACGCTGTCTTATCGCGGTGAGGAGATTCTGCGCGGCTTTGATGATGATGTGCGCAAACATCTGCGCAGCGAGATTGAAGCCAAGGGCATCAAAGTACTGCTCGGTCATCAAGTGAGCGCGATTGAGCGCGATGGTGCGGCGCTGCGGGTGCGCGCCAGCAGCGGCGGTCGTGATGGCGCAGCAGACATCCTCTGCGATGCGGTGATGTTCGCCACTGGTCGCACGCCAAACACCCAAGGCTTGGGTCTCGAACACGCGGGCGTCAAGCTCGATGCTGGCGGCGCGGTGATCGTCGATGAGTACTCCCACACCAACGTCCCAAGCATTCACGCAGTGGGCGACGTGACCGATCGGATTCAATTGACACCCGTGGCGATTCGCGAGGGCCAGGCGCTCTCACAAACCCTGTTCGGTGCGCAGCCGGTATCGGTGGCGCACAACAATGTGCCGAGCGCCGTCTTCAGCCAGCCGCCGATTGGCACGGTGGGCGACACCGAAGCGCAGGCGATTGCCAAGTACGGCCAGGTTGAGGTGTATCAATCGACTTTCCGCGCGATGAAGCACACGCTGTCGGGGCGGACCGAGAAGACTTACATGAAGCTCATCGTCGAGCCGAAGTCACAAAAGGTCGTCGGTGCGCACATGGTCGGGGCTGATGCGCCGGAGATCATTCAGGGCATCGGCATCGCGGTGGTGGCGGGTTTGACCAAGCAGCAATTCGACGCCACTGTCGGCATTCACCCGACAGCGGCGGAAGAATTTGTGACGATGAAAGAGAAGGTGTTGCGCGGCGTGGCGGCCTGAGTGGCACTGCGCAGCGCCCCGCGCAGCACACCGAACAGCACACTGAGCAAAACAGCTTGACCCGCGTTGCCGTCGCTTAACCAGCGATGCCAAGGCCAAGCCCGGTCAGTGCGCCGATCTCGCCCTCAGCGAAGCCCCAATCGACGAGCGCCTCGCGGCCTCGTTCACCACGCTCCGGCGCGCTGCTGCGGATCGCGCCCGGCGTGCGCGAGAAGCGCGGTGACGGCGCGGGCTGATTCACTTTGCCGACGGTAGTGAAGGTGCCGCGCTGGGCATTATGCGGATACGCACGCGCCTCGCTGAAGGTCAGCACCGGCGCAACGCACGCGTCCGAGCCGTCAAAAATCGCGCCCCATTCATCGCGGGTTTTGCTTTTGAACACCGTCGTGAAGCGCGCGCGCAACACTTCCCATTGGCTGCGGTCATGCTGCTTGGGCAGGGTCTCGCCGGCCAGACCCAGGCGCTCCAGCAACTCGGCGTAGAACTTCGGCTCAATCGCACCAATCGCCATGTGCTTGCCGTCAGCCGTCTCGTAGGTGCCGTACCACGGCGCGCCGGTGTCGAGCATGTTGTCGCCGCGCGTCTCGTTCCAGCGGCCCGATGCCATCATGCCGCTGAACATCGCCGCCAGCGTAGACGCGCCGTCGACCATCGCTGCATCGACCACCTGGCCTTTGCCCGACGCGCGCGCTTCGATGATGCCGCAGGCGATGCCGAACGCCAGCAGCATGCCGCCACCGCCAAAGTCACCGACCAGATTCAACGGCGGCACCGGTGCCTCACCCTTGCGGCCAATCGCGTGCAGCACACCGGTGAGCGCGATGTAGTTGATGTCGTGGCCGGCGCGTTGCGCCAGCGGGCCGTCCTGCCCCCAGCCGGTCATTCGGCCATATACCAGCTTCGGGTTGCGCGCCAGCAGCACGTCCGGGCCGAGGCCCAAACGCTCCATCACGCCAGGGCGAAAGCCTTCGATGATGGCGTCGGCTTTCTCAATCAATTGCAAGGCGGCAGCGACGCCGTCTTTCGATTTCAGATCAAGCGTAACCGAGCGGCGGCCGCGAAACATCACGTCGTAGGGACGGTTGCTGCCGAGACCGAGACCAGAGTCGCTAGGGCGATCCAGCAGCAGCACATCGGCACCCATGTCGGCGAGCATCATGCCGCAGAACGGCCCCGGGCCGATGGCTTCGAATTCGAGAACTTTGATGCCAGAAAGTGGCCCCATGACAATTGCGGCGCGTGGGCCGTCGAGTAAATGAAGGGGACAATCTTCGCACAGCTTGACAGTGCGCCTGACCTTTAACGATGCGTACGTGGTGCAAGAAGCGATAGCGGTGACCGATGCCTCACCACACGCCATCTGCCCCGGTGCGTCAGCGGCGCACTAGGCTGTACCCATGAACTCGAAATGCTCGGGCAAATGGCGACGGTCGCGTTCCAGACGCTCGCGCCGCTGCTGCGTGATGCAAGTGCGCCGGAAGACCCAAGCGTGCGGACGTCGAAGATTGATAGTTGCTACGCCTATGCGAGCACGCGAGAATTAGTGCTCAGGCGCTGGCCGAAGTTTTATGACGGGCCGGCATCTTGCTAACGCGACGCGCCTTCCCGGCATCAGGAAATCACTTCGTCTCGGTCGCCGGTGGCGGCCGCCCCAGCGTGAACCCTGCATCCACCACCATCAGCTGCCCGGTCATCACGCAATTTGGGTCGAGCAACCAGACGACCGCCGCCGCAATCTGCTCCGGCGTGCTGATCTGCCCCAGCAGCGCAGTGGCGGCGAACTGCGCCTTGACGCGCTCGTAGGCCGCGTCGCCCAACCCGCCGCGCATCCAGCGCCCTTCGATCATGCCCGGCAGCACCGCGTTGACACGAATGTTGGGTGCCAGCGTACGCGCCAGGCCCAAGGTCAGTGCGTTCAAGGCGGCCTTGGAGAGCACATAGGGAAACGAACTGCCGCTGCCGGTTTGCCCGGCAATCGACGACACGTTGACGATTGCGCTGCCATGGCCCATCAGCTTCGATGCCGCGCGCGCCATCTGGAACGGGCCGATGGCGTTGACGCCAAAGATGGCCTGGAAATCGGCGGCGCTCACGCCTTCGAGATCCGGCATCGGAATGAACTTGGTGGCGCCGGCGCTATTGACCAGGCGATTGAGGCGGCCCCAGCGGGCGCGGGCTTGATCCACCAGCATGCGGCAGACGGCGTCATCCGCGACGTCGCCTTGAACGGCGATGGCGTCGGCACCGGCGGCGATGCAGTCTGCGACGACCGCGTGGGCCAGATCGGCGCTGCGGTTGTAGTTGATCAGCACATCGTGGCCGCTCGCGGCCAGCAGGCGGGCGGCGGCGGCACCGACGCCGCTGGCACCGCCGGTGATGATGG
>JAYVSR010000223.1:0-4822 GCA_043775155.1 Burkholderiales bacterium
TGATCGGCATGGGCACGCTGCTGCTGATGCAGAACCCGGATCAATGGCGACGGCTGGCCGCTGACCCCGCGCTGATCGACGGTGCCGTGGAAGAGTTGCTGCGTTTCGTCACCCCGGTGCAGTTCTCTCCGCGCCGCGTCGCGCTTGAAGATGTTGAGATCGGCGGCGTGACGATTCCGAAAGGCGAGGGACTGTTCATGTTGCTCGGTTCAGCGAATCGCGACGAGAGAATTTTCGATAATCCCGATGCGCTCGATGTCGCGCGCGATGCGCAAGCGCACGTAGCCTTCGGCCATGGCATCCATCAGTGCCTAGGACAAATGCTGGCACGCTTCGAGTTGCAGATCATGCTGGCGGCGATCATCCGGCGCTTGCCGAATTTGAAACTTGCGGTGCCGCTTGAAGAGGTGCGCTTCAAGCACGACATGCAGATTTACGGCGTGCATAATTTGCCGGTGACTTGGTGATTTATAAAAGGAGACATGAGATGAAAAAATGCCTGAAACCCGCTCTGGTAGTCATTATTGGCTTGGTTGCACTGTGCGCACCGTTGGCCGCCGCAGCGCAGGAATTCCCTGCCAAGCCGATTCGCTGGCTGATTCCTTTTCCGCCCGGTGGCGGCACCGATTTTGTATCGCGCGTAGTCGGCGGCAAACTGGCCGAGGTGACCAAGTGGTCCGTAGTGCTGGAGAACATGCCCGGCGCGTCGGGCAATCTCGCGATTGCGGCCACGGCCAAGGCCAACCCGGATGGCTACACCATCGTGATGGGCCAGTCGGACAACATGATGCTGGGGCCATATCTCTACGCCAACGTCGGCTACGACACGGTGAAAAGCTTTGCGCCGATTGTGCAGGTGTCGGAAGCGCCGCTTGCCATCGTCGGCAACGCGCCTGGTGCGGCCAAACGCGTCGGCACCTTGGCCGAGGCGGTGACCAAAGGCAAGACCGAGGCCGGCATCAGTTGGGCGACGGCGGGCAATGGCAGCATGGGCCATTTGTTCGGCGAGCAATTCAAGACGGCGGCGGCGATCCGGCTGCTGCAAGTGCCTTACAAGGGCGCGGCGCCCGCACTGGCCGATGTGATGGGTGGCTCGGTCGATGTGGCGATCATGTCGGTGCCTTCAGTGCTGGGCCTGGTGCGCGGTGGCAAGCTGACGCCGCTGGCAGTGACGACCACCAAGCGCTCGCCGCAATTACCCGATACGCCGACGATGGCCGAGGCCGGGGTGAAAGGTGTTGACGCCGGTATTTGGCTCGGGCTGTTCGCGCCGGCTGGTACGCCGCCCGCCGTCGTGGCGAAACTCAACGCCGAGATCAACAAGATTTTGGCGATGCCGGATGTGAAGGAAAAAATCGCCAATGGTGGCGCCTCCGCAGTCGGTGGCACAAGCGAAGAGTTTGCCGCCTTCGTTCGCACCGACTACGCGAAGTGGGGCCGGTTGGTGAAAGAGTCTGGCGTGAAGCTCGAATGACCGATTTCAAAGAATGCGTCGGCTGAATGCCTGAATCGAACACGTGGAGGTGTTGATGCAACTAGAAGGCATTCGCGTCGTTGATCTGACGCGCATTTTGTCCGGCCCGTTTTGCTCAATGTTCCTCGCCGACATGGGCGCGGACGTGATCAAGATCGAAGACCCGGACGGCGGTGACTCGGTGCGCGAACAGGGCGAAAAGGTGAATGGCTATTCGCTGTATTTCGCCAGCTTCAACCGCAACAAACGCTCGATCACGCTCGACTTGCGCAAAGAAGAAGGCAAGGTCGTTCTGCGCAAACTAATCGCGCGGGCTGACGTGATCGTCAACAACTACCGACCCGGCGTGATGGACAAGATGGGCTTTGGCCGCGATGCGCTGCGGGCGATCAAACCCGACATCATCAGTTGTCACGTCACTGGCTTTGGTCTCGACGGCCCGTACAAGGATCGTCCGGCGTTCGATTTCATCGCGCAAGCTCAGAGCGGCTTCATGAGCGTGAACGGCGCAGATGGTGGCCCGCCGATGCGCGCTGCGCCGCCGGTGTCCGACCTTGTGGCCGGCAGCTACGCCGCGATGGGCATCATGGCCGCGCTGGTGCGGCGTGCGCGCACCGGCGAGGGTGAAGAGGTCGCCGCCGCGCTTACCGACAGCATGACCAGCATGCTGGCTTTTTTGGCGGCGAACTATTTCGCCACCGGCAAACTGCCGCAGCGCACCGGCAACGATCACGCCATCGCCTCGCCGTATGGATTATTCGAGGCGGCAGACGGGCAGGTAGCGATTGCACCAGCCAATGATGGGGTGTACGACAAGCTGCTCGCGGCGCTTGATCTTGTGCATCTGAAACAGCGCCCGGAATTTCTCACCAACGCGCATCGCTTCGCCGCACGCAGCGCGATCAACGAAGAGGTCAACGCGCGCATCCGCACACAGACCGTGGCGTACTGGATCGAAGCGCTCAACGCCGCTGGTGTGCCGTGTGGCCGAGTACTTGATATTGCGCAGGTGTTCGACGACCCGCAAACGCAGCATCAGCAAATGCGCATCACCATCGAGCATCCGCAGCACGGGCCGCTCGATGTGCTGGGCTTCCCGATCAAGTTCAGCGATGATCCGTGCCGCGTGCATCGCGTGCCGCCGGTGTTGGGGGCGGATACTGATGTGGTGCTCGGCGAGATTGGTCTTGATAGCGGTGCGATTGCCGCGCTGCGCGCGAACAAAGTGGTCTAGACTCTCGGCCTCGCCGCTCGTCAGAATCTCACGCCCGCGTTTTTCGTCCGCACCTTTTGTCCGCACCTCGCGTCTGCACTTATCGCCCGCACAGCACTTTTCCCTTTTTGCACCACGTCCATTGCAAGGAACCTTCATGTCATTCGCCCCCGCCTTCGCCCCCAACGGCCCATCCGACCGCTTCGTCCTCGTCACCGAAGTCGGCACCCGCGACGGCTTTCAGGCGGAGAAAGAATTCATCCCCACCGAAACCAAAGCCGAAGTGCTCAACGCCTTGATCGATGCGGGCGTCACCAGTTTCGAGGCCACCTCATTCGTCTCGCCGCGCGCGGTGCCGCAACTGGCCGACGCCGCGCAATTGATGGACTTGTTGCAGCGCCGCCCCGGCGTGCGCTTGACCGGCCTTGTGCCGAACGCGCGCGGCGCCGAGCGCGCCGCCGCCGCCAAAGTAGACATGATGGCCTGCTTCGTCTCGGCGTCCGAGACGCATTGCCAGGCGAACCTGAATAAATCCATCGACGGTGCGATTGCCGATTTTGTCGAGTTCATGCCGATTGCGCGCAAGTTCAATGTTCAGGTGCGCGGCGCGGTCGCCACTGCATTCGGTTGTCCGTTTGAAGGCGAAATCAAGATCGACAACATCCTCAAGATCATCGACGCCTATGCCGCCCAGAGCGTGCAGCACATATCACTCGGCGACACGACTGGCATGGCGACGCCGCTGGTGGTGGTGCGCACGGTCGAGGCGATTCGCGCGCGCCACCCTGATCTCAAGATTGCATTGCACTTCCACAACACGCGTGGCGTCGGTCTGGCGTGTGTGATGGCCGGGCTTGAGCTGGGCGTGCGTGAATATGAGTCGTCCATCGGTGGCCTCGGCGGTTGCCCGTTTGCACCAGGCGCCACTGGCAACATCTGCACCGAAGACTTGGTCTACTTGCTGCACGAATGCGGCTATGAGACTGGCATCGACCTGGAAAAATTGGCGGCGGTGGCAAGGCGCGTCGAAGAAGTGATGCGTCGTCCCCTGCCGGGGCAAGTGATGAAAGCCGGCGCGCGCCTGAAGTTAAGTTCGATTGAATCGGTCAGGCGCGCGGTGGGTTAGGCGCGGAGTAGCTCTCGCAAGAGTGGCTACCACCAAGGGTTTTGGTCGTTTTCAGGCGCCGGACTACGGCTGATTCGGCAGTGCGTTGGTTGCCGCGTCAAGGGCGAGAATGCGCGCAAGCTCTTGACATCCATCGAGTACTCGCGATGTCCGAAGAAAGCTGTCTCTGACTGCGGCTTCATCAATTTCCAGATCAAGCTCGTAGTCAGCTTTTTTGCGCGCCTGCTTCAAAACCGGGAGATGGCCCGCGATTGTGCGCGCGACGCTGCGGCCAGGATTGACACCTTTAGCGTAGGCAAGCACATCTGCGATCAGCGCTTCATGCGTGCTTCCAGAAAATTGCGCTTTCCGCCGGGGGAGTGTGGCGTTGACTGCGTGGAGCGCGCAGTAGTAAGCGCGGCTAATCGCATTCCTGCGGTGAATCTCAGCGGCGTGGAGATCGAAACTCTGTGCGGCTGATAGAAAATCCGCAGGCACGACGCTCATGCGGCAACCAGCGCGCCTTCAAACGTCACGCTGATGCGCGCCGGATTCCAGTTTGGAATGGTGTCATCCAGTCGTGCGTACAAGACATCGTTTAAGTCCATCACATCTTCCGCTTCCAGTCCGACCACGATGGTGTAGTACAAAGCCCAGTCACCAAACTCCAACTCCGGGTCGCACTTTGGGAACAGAAACTTGATTTTTCGTTCGCACAGAATGCGAAAAGCTGTTTCTACATGAGCGACGATCAGGGCATCATCAAGCGACAGTTTCTGTACCACCACGGCCATATCACGTAACTGCCCGGCGTCTGACCATTCACGCGTCGGAGAACGCTGCTGCCAAACTTTTAAAGTCTCTTGCGCAGCCGATACGAAACCACTGAAGAGCTGAAAAGATAAAAGTTGATCCAGGTTGTCGATTGCCTCGGAAGTATCCGGAGTTTTGTGTGTGAAGCGGTGGAAGACTTATCCACAGCGGCGGGCGCTGGTCACTCAATCGACCGCGAGCGTCCGCCGCTGTGGGT
>JAYVSR010000224.1:0-5539 GCA_043775155.1 Burkholderiales bacterium
CATGTAGCCAAACGGCGAGATGCAGTCGAGCGATTTGTCCCAGGTGTCTTTGCCGATCGAGTCGAACACTACCGGGAATTTTTTGCCGCCGTTGATTTCGATGGCGCGCTTGGCGAAATCTTCCTTGGTGTAGTCGATGGTGTGGGTGCAGCCGTGGGCTTTGGCCAGCGCGGCTTTCTCTTCGCTCGACACGGTGCCGATCACGGTCACGCCGAGCGCTTTGAGCCACTGGCAGGCGATCAGGCCGACACCGCCGGCAGCGGCGTGCCACAACACCGTGTCGCCGGCTTTGACCGGGTAGGATTTTTTGATCAAGTACTGCACCGTCATGCCTTGCAGCATCATCGCCGCGCCTTGCTCGAACGAAATCGCATCGGGCAGCTTGACCAGCTTTTCGGCCGGCATCACGCGCGCTTCAGCGTAGGCACCTTGCGGGCCGCCGGCATAAGCGACGCGGTCACCGGCTTTGATGTGAGTCACGCCGGTGCCGACTGCTTCAACCACGCCCGCGCCTTCGGAGCCGATGCCCGACGGCAGCGGTGACGGGTAGAGGCCGGTGCGGAAATAAATATCGATGAAATTCAAGCCGACCGCGTGATGCTTGATGCGCGCTTCGCCCGCGCCGGGGTCGCCGACTTGGACTTCTTCCCATTGCAATACTTCGGGGCCGCCGGTTTTGTGGAAGCGAATAGCGTGAGTCATGCTGATCTCCTGTTGGTGGTGTGCGAGGGTTGCGTGCCTGATGGCACGATGAAAATTGAGGCGCGAAGCATAGCACCGAAAAGCACCGCCAAATCGCGGCATAATCGCCGCGTGTCCATATCCGCATACAAGGTGATTGTGATGAAAAAAGTTGTGCTTGCCGCAGCTATAACGCTTGCCGCATCTGGTGCTAGTGCGCTCGAAGTCAATGGCGTTCAAGTGCCTGATACGGTCAAGCTGGGCGCTGCTGATCTGGTGTTGAACGGTGCCGGCCTGCGCACCCGCGCGATTTTCAAGGTTTATGTCGGGGCGCTCTACGTGCCGGAAAAGAAGACCAGTGCCGCCGAGGTGCTGGCGCAAAAGGGCGCCAAGCGCGTGGCCCTGCATTTGTTGCGTGACCTCTCGGCCGAGCAAGTGGCCGGCGCGCTCGACAACATGGGCGACAACTTGTCTGAGGCTGAGCGTGACAAGCTGAAACCGCAAATCGCCGAACTCAAGGCAACGATGGAAGCAGTTGGCGAGGCGAAAGAGAAGAGCATCATCACCATCGACTTTGTGCCGGGCAGCGGTACCCGGGTCGCGTTGAATGGCGCGCAGAAGGGGAAAACCATAGCGGGAGAAGATTTTTATGCCGCGCTACTGCGCATCTGGATCGGCGATAAACCGGTCGATCGTGATCTAAAGAGCGGCATGCTGGGCGCAGCGAAGTAGCCGGTGCCGGGTGAGGGGCAGTTGAATTGCTGATGAATCGCGGGTGAATGGCGCATGAGCGGCGTATTCGATTTCGATGCGGTGGTGAAGGTGCCGTTCGGTGGCATCGGCATCCGCACGCACGAGGGCGCAATCAGCGAGGCGGTGTATCTGCCGAGGTCAATCAAGCCGCGCGCTGGCAAAACGCCGCTGGCGCGCGAAGCGGCCAAGCAGATCAATGCCTACTTCAAGGATGCGTCGTTCAGTTTCGACCTGCCGCTAGCGGACAAGGGCAGCGAGTTTCAGCGTGCGGTGTGGAGCGTGATCTGCGCAATTCCGTCCGGGCACACGCTGAGCTACGGCGACGTTGCGCGGCGCATTCGTTCCGCGCCACGCGCAGTCGGGCAAGCCTGTGGTGCCAACTGGTATTCGCTGTTGATCCCCTGCCATCGCGTCCTCGCTGCCAACGGCATTGGCGGTTTTGGCTCTGGCGACGGCGGCTTCCATATGAACGTCAAGCGCTGGCTGCTCGCCTACGAAGGCGTGGCGGGTTACTCAAAGCCGGATATGAAATCCCGTGCCTGATCCGCTGATAGACGAGTTTTGCGACACCATCTGGCTCGAAGATGGCCTCGCCAAACTCACGCTTGAGGCGTATCGGCGCGACTTGACGCAGTTTGATGCATGGCTGTGTGATGGCGCGGAGGCGTCGCCGGGCGCGCAGGGTGGCGCGCTGCTTGGCGCCCTGCTGGTTGCGCCCGCCACGCAGATCCAAAGCTACATTCAAATGCGCCACGCCGAAGGCGCGAAACCGGCGAGCGCGAACCGGCGTCTCTCGGCATTGAAGCGCTTTTATCGCTGGCTGTTGCGCCAGGGCAAGCGTAGCGATGACCCTACCGCTGATCTCGATTCCGCCAAGCAGGCCGAGCGCCATCCCAAGACCTTGTCCGAGCGCGATGTCGAAACTCTTCTCGCAGCGCCAAACGTCGATACGCCGCTTGGTCTGCGCGACCGCGCCATGCTCGAGCTGCTCTACGCCAGCGGCCTGCGCGTGTCCGAGCTGGTGGCGGTCAAGACCGTCGAAGTGAGTCTCAACGATGGCGTCGTGCGGGTGGCCTCGGGCAAGGGCGCGAAGACGCGGCTGGTGCCGTTTGGTGAAGAGGCGTCAGAGTGGATCGAGCGTTATCTGGCGGACGCGCGGCAGGAATTGCTCGGCCGCAAACAGGTCGATGCCCTGTTCGTCACCGCGCGCGCCGCAGCGATGACCCGGTACAATTTTTGGCACATGATCAAGCGCTATGCGCTGGTTGCCGAGATTCCGGTTGCACGGATTTCGCCGCACACCTTGCGTCACGCATTTGCCACCCATCTCTTGAACCACGGTGCCGACTTGCGCGTGGTGCAAATGCTGCTCGGCCACGCTGATATTTCGACGACGCAGATTTATACCCACGTCGCGCGCGCGCGGCTCAAGGACTTGCATGCGAAGAATCATCCGCGCGGTTGAGACATAGCTTGCGCAGCGCGTACCTTTGCGCCGCGCGGTATGCTTCGCCCCTCGCAGATTCGTTCAACCCTTTTTCATTACAGGAACACGCGCAATGACCACACTGACTCTCGCCCAAGCCAATCAAATTCTCGCCGGCGCGCTCGCCAAATCCAAGGAGCTGGGCCTCAAACCGATGGGCGTCGCCGTGCTCGACGAGTCCGGCAACATGAAAGCCTGCGCGCGCGAAGACGGTGCCACCATGTTCCGCATCGATATCGCCACCGGCAAGGCCTGGGGCGCAGTCGGCATGGGCGCGTCGAGCCGTGTGCTGATGGAGCGCGCCAAAGACAATCCGAATTTCTTCACCACCCTGGCCGATACCGCCAAAGGAAAATTTCTGCCGCAGACCGGCGCGGTATTGATCAAGGACGCGAGCGGAAAAGTGCTTGGTGCAGCGGGGGCGAGCGGCGGCACTGGCGATGAAGATGAGTTGATCTGCATGGCGGGCATCGAGTCGGCTGGTTTGTCGCACAAATAAAGGCAGGCGCTCCACACTCTCGCGCATGACCAAACGCCAGCATGTCTCGGAAACGCCCGCCGTGGCGTTTCTCAAGCTGCATGGCGTTGTCTACACCGCGCACCCTTACGCCTACGAAGAACACGGCGGCACCGAAGTGTCGGCACGTGAACTGGGCGTCGAAGAACATGCCGTCATCAAGACCCTGGTGATGCAAGATCAGGGCGCCAAGCCAGTCATCGTGTTGATGCACGGCGACCGAAAAGTCTCGACCAAAAATCTCGCCCGTCAGGCGGGCCTGAAAAGCGTCGCGCCCTGTGCGCCGGAAGTGGCGCAGCGTCATTCGGGCTATTTGATCGGCGGCACCTCACCGTTTGGCACGAAAAAAGAAATGCCGGTGTACGCGGAGAAATCGATATTTGATCTGCCGAAGATTTACATCAACGGCGGACGGCGCGGTTTTTTGATCGGCATCGCGCCGCAGGAAATCGAGCGCGTGTTGCCGGTGGTGCGCGTCGAAGCGGCTCTGGCAGACGGCGCGTGATGCGCGCAGCTTAGCCCGCGTGCCGCTTAGCCCGCGCGCCGCTCCACCACCACACCGACCTGCTTCACACCCTTGAGAATCCCCAGTTTCACTACCGACAGCTTGACGTAGGCAGTGTTGAACTCGGCCAAAATCCCGCGCGCCAGATGATCGGCCATCCGTTCGAGCAAACGGAAATGATGCGCATCGCACTCGCGCCGGATGTATTCGGCCACTGCCGCGTAGTTGATCGTGTCATGCAGCCGGTCGCTCTCGTACACCGCGTTGGCTGGCACCGCCAGATCGAGGTCGAAGTCGAGCGGCTGCGCCGCTTCGCGCTCGTAAGCATAGTGGCCGACGATGGTATCGACGCGCAGGCCGCGAATCACGATCAAGTCCATTAGAATGTTTTCCCTCTAGCGTGCCGCATTGTAGAAGAAAGCCATCATGACTCCGGCGTTAACCATTCTGTTTGGTGTGATTGCGTATCTGATCGGCTCGGTGTCGTTCGCCGTCGTCGTTAGCCGCCTTTACGGCCTGTCTGATCCGCGTACCTACGGCTCCAAAAACCCGGGTGCCACCAATGTGCTGCGCTCGGGCAACAAGGCCGCCGCTGGTCTCACGCTGGCAGGCGACGCCCTCAAAGGCTGGTTCGCGGTGTTTGTTGCGCAGTGGCTCGGCCCGCGTTACGGCCTCGGCGATGCCACCGTGGCGCTGGTGGCGATTGCGGTATTTGTCGGTCACTTGTTCCCGGTATTTTTCAAGTTCATTGGCGGCAAGGGCGTGGCGACTGCGGTGGGTATTTTGTTTGCGGTTGATCTTTGGCTCGGTGCCGCCACGCTCGCCACTTGGCTTCTCATCGCCGGCGTCTTCCGCTACTCATCGTTAGCCGCCATCGTCGCCGCGCTGCTCGCGCCGTTCTATCACGTGATGTTTTGGCAGATGAACGAAATCACGCTGGCGCTGGCGGTGATGGCGCTGCTGTTGGTGTGGCGGCACAGCGAAAACATCGGCAAGCTGATCGCCGGCAAAGAGTCGCGGATCGGCAGCAAGAAGAGTTGATGGTCCGTTGTGGCCCGGCGCGGCCCGAAGAGCGTTGGTGCGAGCGGCCAAGCGCCGCATGGTGGCCTCAGGCGAAAGCGAAATCGAAGCTGCGCGCGCGGGCGCGTGGTGCCGCTTTAGGTTTCACCGATACCGCAACCCGCTGGTCCAGGGCCACCAGGAAGAGCATTAGTTTTTCCACCGAAAAATGCCGCAATCGGTAGCAGGCCAAGTCGGAAACGCGTGGTTGGGTGATCGCCAAGAGACGGGCGGTGTCGGTTTGTTTCAGCGAGCGTCCGGACAGCAAACGGTTGACCTCCATCGCCAAATGCAGTTTCAGCCGGCGCTCGCCAGCGTCCTTGAAGCCGAGGTCTTCAAACACGCTACCGGACAAGAGCCGGGCCTCAGAGGTCTTACTTGTCTTTGCCATAGCGGGCCTCGTAGTCTTTGTGCGCCGCATCAAGGCGCTGGTGAATCAATTCAACGTCTGTTTTCGGTGTGCGAACGCCGCCGGGCGACTTCTTTTGAAAACAGTGCAGCACGTAAACCGCTTGCACAAACCGCACGGCATATAGCG
>JAYVSR010000225.1:0-2848 GCA_043775155.1 Burkholderiales bacterium
CTCGGCTTCAAGTTCGAAGCGAACGAGGTGCGTTTCCTCGATCTGCGCTGGCTATCCGGCACGCACAAAAGTTTGAGTTACGAACCAGTGCGCGCGGCAGCCACTGGCGGCGTGCGCGGCGCGCACGGCAGTCTCGACGACCTGCGCGCCCTCGCCAGCGTGATCGCGCGCTTCCAGCGAAACGCATTGACGCTGATCCACACGCTGTTTCCGCAATACGCAGCGCAGCTGCGCACGGCGCCAACCAGCCTCAGACCCGGCAACGTCGAAGACCACAAACTCTCCTGGCGCAAGGATGACACGCTGTTGCATGTCGATGCGTTCCCGTCGCGCCCGAATCGCGGCGAGCGCATCCTGCGCGTGTTCACCAACGTGCATCCGGGCACGCTGCCGCGCGTCTGGAAAGTCGGCGACTTGTTCGACGTCACGGCAAAAGAATTTTCCACCCACGTCAAACCCGCTCTGCCCGGCAGCGCTGCGCTGCTGCGCGCCCTCTCCATCACCAAGTCAAAACGCAGCGACTACGACCACATCATGCTCGGCATGCACGATGCGATGAAGCTCGACGCCGCGTATCAGGCACGCACCTCGCACCTCATCTTCGGCTTCCCGCCCGGCTCGACCTGGGTCTGCTTCTCCGACCAGACCGCGCACGCGGCGCTGTCCGGCCAGCACATGATGGAGCAGACCCTGCATCTGCCGATCGAGGCGCAGTATTTCCCGGAGCGCGCGCCGCTGCGCGTACTCGAACGCCAGGCCGGCCGTGCGCTCTCCTGAGGGTGTGCGCGTGAGCGCAGCGACACGAACGTCCAGTGCAGAAAACGGGCCGCACGAATCGG
This sequence comes from Burkholderiales bacterium, assembly GCA_043775155.1. Taxonomy (GTDB): domain Bacteria; phylum Pseudomonadota; class Gammaproteobacteria; order Burkholderiales; family JAEUOS01; genus CANJDH01. Next base: position 840 of record JAYVSR010000225.1, read on the forward strand.
CCGGATGGCGCGCTCACCTGAAGCTGGGGTTCACGTCAAATGGAAACAACCGCAGCGTCCTCACCGAACGCTCGCACAGCGGCCCCCTACGCATCCAGAAACCGCTTTACCCCGAAGGCGATGCGATTTGCCACGCGATCATCGTGCATCCGCCCGGCGGCATCGCGGGCGGCGACACACTGGGCATCGACGTCGCGCTCGCAGCCAACACACGCGGCCTCATCACCACACCCGGCGCGGCCAAGTGGTACAAGGCCAAGAGCGGCGTGGGTGGGCGGCAGCGAGTGCGGATTGACCTGGCTGCCGGCGCCATTCTCGAATGGCTGCCGCAGGAAACCATCGTCTTCAACGCCGCACAAGCTGCGAGCGAAACCGCCATTACGCTCGGCGGCAACGCGCTCTACCTCGGTTGGGAAGTACTGTGCTTTGGCCGTGCGGCGTCAGGCGAAACATTTCAATCGGGCCGTTATCGCCAGCGCTTGACCATCACCCGCAACGCAAAATTGCTCTGGAACGAATGCGGCACCCTCGAAGCCATTGGCGCGCTGATGCAATCGCCAATCGGACTCGCAGGCCGCAGCGTGACCGGCACACTGCTCGCGGCGGGCCGCGACATTCCGCAGTCACTGCTCGACGCCGCCCGCACCGCCCTGATGAATCATGCCGGGGCCGCGCGCATCGCACTCACCCGGCTGCCGCAAGCGCTTGCCGCACGCTACCTCGGCGATTCAAGTGAAGAAGCGAAAGAATTGTTCATCCACGTCTGGAGCGTACTGCGCCCCGCTCTCACCGGCAGCGCGGCAATCGTGCCGCGCCTTTGGGCTACTTGATGAGCATGCCGCGCGCCAGCATCATCGCCTGCCGCATCGCCCTGGTGATCACGATGATCGTGATCATGTTTCTGGCCACAGCACGTCAGAGTTTCCCCGTAGTGGAAGAGATCAACGACAAGGCGAATCACTTACTCGCATTCGGGGCGCTGGCGTTGTTGGGAGATTTCGCCTTTCCCGTCACCAGGTTCGCTCTGAAGAAATTTCTTTGGCTTCTAAGCTACGGCGGATTGATTGAATTCATCCAGTACTTTCTCCCCTACCGGCAAGCCTCACTGCTCGATGTGATGGCTGATGCGACCGGGCTCGCAATTTATTGGCTGTTCAACCGCTTCCTCAGGTTGGTCCCGCTGCTGGGGCAGCGCTGGCGCTGAAAACCTCCAACACCCTCACCCCAAAACCCGCTCCCAGAGCCATTTCTATGTAATCGAGTGGCTGAAACCCGCTTGCACCAACGGTTTTCACGATATTCAAGAGCGCCGCCAGCGCCGGCGATAACGGCGGGTACGGATCATGCTTTTACAACCGTGGATCGCAGTTTGATCCGAAGCGCGACCTCTCCGCCAGTCGCACCGAAGCCAATGTTCCCTCAAGGCTTCCGGTTTTACGCACAGAGGTGAAGTCATGATCGCACCAGCCGCACCAACAACGGGCATTGCGCTGCGCATCTTCTACATCGACGACGATGCAGAACTGGCGCTGTTGTTCAAACGCTGGCTTGAGCGCAGCGGCCATCTCGTCAGCACGGAGTGCAGTCCCGCAGCCGCGATCGAGACTGTTTGCGGCGGGCCGGATGACTATGACCTGGTGGTAACCGACTATCGAATGCCCGAACTAAACGGCATTGAAGTCGCCCGGGCCATACAGGCACGCTGTCCGGGCTTGCGCTGCGAAGTCGTATCCGGCAATTTGACCGACGACCTGGCCGAGAACGCCTTGCGCGCCGGTGTGGGAAAGGTATTTCAGAAACCGTACACGCCTCGCGACTATGACGACCTGATCACGCGTTGTTCGCTGAACCAGCGTCATTCGCGCGAAGGCGTGGGTTTGGCTTGACTGTTCCCGTTACTTCGCCGCCGCCGGAAACGCCGGCAGCTTGCCGATATCGCGCGGGTCGTGCTGAATGATCACGGTCGCCTTGAGATTGGCGGCGATCTTTTTGACGCGCTCCAGTGACGA
>JAYVSR010000226.1:0-6545 GCA_043775155.1 Burkholderiales bacterium
GCTCGCGTGGTTTACCGGCCGTAACGCCAATAACGAATCGTTTTTTATTGGCAACCGCAAAAGCAACTGGTTGCTGGTGGCGTTCGGCATGGTCGGCACCTCGCTCAGCGGCGTCACGTTCATCAGCGTCCCCGGCACGGTCGGCCCGAACGGTTTTGGCTACATGCAAGTGGTGATCGGCAACTGGATCGGCTTTATGCTGATCGCGCTTATCCTGTTGCCGCTCTACTACCGTCTCAAGCTGACCTCGATCTATGATTATCTCGATCAGCGTTTCGGCGTCACCGCGCACAAGACCGGCGCGTCGTTTTTTATTCTCTCGCGCACCCTCGGTGCCACCGCGCGGCTATATTTGGTCGGCAATGTGTTGCAGTTGTTTGTCTCAGATCCAGTCGGCATCCCGTTCTGGGTGACCATCGCCGTCATCCTGTTGATGGTCTGGCTATATACGTTTCAGGGTGGTGTCAAAACGATTGTATTCACCGACACCTTGCAGACTGCGTGCATGCTGGGTGGTTTGGTGATTTGTGTCGTGTTCCTGATGGGCGCCATGAAGCTCGACGCGGGCTCGCTATGGCCGACACTGTCGGCGGGCGAACACACCCGCATTTGGAACACCGACCCGAACGCGCCAGGCTTTTGGCTCAAACAAATCATCGGCGGCGCATTCATTGCCATCGCCATGACCGGGCTTGATCAGGAGATGATGCAAAAAAATATCAGCGTGCCGAATCTGCGTGACGCGAAAAAAAATATGTTTCTGTTCAGCGTGGTCTTGATCGGCGTGAACTTTCTATTTCTGCTGCTGGGCGGTCTGCTCTACTTGTTCGCCGCCAGCAATGGCATTACCGCGACGGGGGATCAGATTTTCCCGACAGTAGTCATGCAGCACTTTCCGCAGTGGGTGCAGATCATTTTTTTCATCGCGTTGATCTCGGCACTCTTTCCGAGCGCCGACGGTGCGTTAACCGCCCTCACCTCATCGTTTTGCATCGACATGCTGGGTATTCGCAAAACTGAATTGACCGAGGCCGGGCAGGTACGTATTCGCCAAACCGTGCACATTGGCTTCGCCCTGCTGTTCTTTGTGATCGTGATGATCTTTCGCTGGCTTGATGATCGCTCGATCATCGACACCATCCTGAAAATTGCCGGTTACACCTACGGGCCGCTACTCGGTCTGTTCGTATTCGGCATGTGGACCAAGCGCGTACTCAAACAGCCGGTCGGTGTCGTGTTCGCCGCCGTTGCCGCACCGGTCGCCTGCTACCTGTTGCAAACTGCACTCGCGCGCAACCCGCAGGGGTTTCAGATCGGTATTGAGCTGATGATTCTGAACGGGGCGATTACGTTCGCGTTGCTGTGGCTGGTATCGTCCCGCGGTCAACAGGTCGAGCGCCGAAGCGGGCGAAGCAGCGACGTGGCTAGCGACTAGCGGTAGAACGCCTCTACCTTACCGCTGATTTTGATTAGCAACGGGTCGCCGCGCCGATCGACCGCCTTACCGGCAGGAACGCGGACCCAGCCTTCACTGATGCAGTATTCCGAGACGTCGTTGCGCTCTTTGTCGTTAAGCCGGATGCCTACGTCATGCTCGAACACAGCCGCGATGTAGTGCGGGCTGCGCGGGTCAATCGACAGGCGGTCTGGCAGTGGTGGAGAGGCTGAGGCTGGGGATGGCGTGGCTGGCGTGGCTGGCGTGGCTGGCGTGGCGTCGTTCATGTTTTGCGTTCTTTGGTTCACCGCGAATCGGTGTCTGCATTAATTTTAGCGCTATCGTAACTGCGGTGGCTGCGGCGGCTGCGGCGCCCGCCGTATCACCAAGCTAGCGACCGGCAACGCGCCCGACTCGCATGCGCGCTTCGGCCGCCTCGATGTCAGCCGTGACATCGGCCAACGCCACCGGCTCTAGCCGATCATCCAACTCGACCACCACCAAGTAGCCACGATCAAGTCCGTCGCGGGTGAAGGCTTTGACCAACGACAGCTGGTCGCTGGTCATCTGACGACCGTCCTCGAATCGCCACGTTTCCATCGCCACCAGACAACCTGCGGAGGGCGTACCTGGATAGAACGAGGAACCGCGATAGTAGTTGGAATTGATCGTAGTGCCGTGGATCAGCATCTCGTCGCGGCCAGCTTGCCCCGCAAGAAACGCCTCTTTGAAAGGTGTGTATTGACGCCATGTTTCAGGCAAAAAGCTTTGATAAACCGCGTCGTTCCATGAGTTTGCGATCTGGCTCGCCTCGACGTGCTCGAACTCGGCCACCGTCGCTTCGACCGGTATCTTCGATTCGAGATATGGCGTTGGACCGATCCATTTATTGGTAGCGGTTCCGGCGCCAACGATAGTGAACAAGCCCTGCGGGGTGTTGCCGTTGGTAATGGTGCCGGGCAGATTGGTAATGGCGTTGGCCAGATGTGCGACGTTAAATAGGCTACCGTCGGTGTTGCGCACGAACTGCCCGTTGGCACCACGCACCACCGCCAAGCCAAAGCGCTGTCGATCTTGACGTTGGAAGCTATAGACAACTGGCCAGCCCTGACGAATCGGATGCGCAAGCAGATCGACCAGCGCAGGCCGCTGGCGGATCTCGGCCTTGAGATCGGAGGTCAATACATAATCGAGGCGCTGCAGGCGTGGCTCGTCACCCCATGCGGGGAAAACATTTTTCATGGTGCCGCGGATGAATTCTCGCTGACCGGCTGAGTTATCCGCTTTCAGCAGCGCATACGCGGCAATCGCGAATTCACGCGGCGTGGCGATACGACTAACCAGCGTCGCCATCTGTGGTGCGAACTCGGCCGCGTACAACGTATAGACAGCCGACAAAATACCGCGCTGATAGTCGGGCGACTGCTCGGCGAGTGTTGGCAGCGCGCTTCTGACGAGCAAGATACCGGACTCGCGCTCAACGTTGAGAAAGCCGATATTCCAAAGTGCGCCCGGAATGATGCGGTTGGGATCTTGTCCGGCCGGCAAGGCGAGTGCATCGCGGATCGTTTGCAGCGATGCCTCGCGCGCAACACGTTCACCTTCGGTTGAAGCAATCGGCGCAACAAAGTCATCCGCTTTGTACGCGGCAATCTCTGCTGGCGTATGTCGCTTCTCGGCGGGCACGATCGCGCAACCTGACAAAAGAGTCAGTGCCGCAACGCCCCCCAACAACAATCGGTGCGTCGTTAGCCATTCGCGACAACTAGACATTTTTCACCCTCGGGTCATCCAATGACAGCAGCCCGGTACGCAGAGTTATTCGCTTGTGCACAAGCAGTGCGCCACCACCGCGAACGGGAAACCGGCCTTGCCGCGTTCGGCGATCTCGGCCAACCACGCCAAATCGCGCTGTGCGTCGATGGCGACACTGCGCGGTACGACGCTGCTGACGATGCCGGTGTCGAACTGTTTGGCAACGCTCCTGGCGACGTCGGCCGTCGCCTGCGTCGCGAAGCGCTCGACAAACTGTTCGAACTTACTGCGATCGGCCTCGATGTAACTCACCCGAGCGGTATCGTCGAGCTTGGCCCGCGTCGCCGCGGATTTGACGGCATCAGCAAAGCTGCCGGTGCGATCAACGAGTCCGCGATCTTTCGCTTGCGCCCCAGTCCATACGCGACCCTGCGCGATGTCGTCGATCTTGTCCGGCGTCGTCTTGCGTGCTGTCGCCGCCATGGTGGTGAAGTCGGTGTAGATCCGATCAATCGCCAACTTGACCAACTCGGCCATGCGCGGATCGAGCGCGCGGCGCGGGTCGTACATTGCCGAACCCAGCCAAGTGGTGTGATAACCGCCGGTATAGACCGAGAGCTTTTCCATCGTTTTTTCACCGGTAGGCAACATGCCAAATACGCCGATCGAGCCGGTGATGGTGGCGACATCCGCGATAATTTCATCGGCCGCCATCGAAATCCAGTAGCCACCTGACGCAGCGACATTGCCCATCGACACCACCACTGGCTTGCCCGCCTTGCGCGTCAATTCCAACTCGCGGCGGATCATTTCCGAACCATAGGCGCTGCCGCCCGGTGAATTGACACGCAGCACGATCGCTTTGATCTTGTCGTCATCACGCGCCTTGCGGATCAGATCTGCCGTTGAACGGCCGCCGATCTTGCCGGGTGGCTGTATGCCGTCACTGATCTCGCCCTCTGCAACGACGACGCCGATCGCCTCGCCGCTGACCTTGGACTTTACAGTCGAGAGGTAGGCCGACATCGAGACCTGACGGAAGGTTTTCTTGTCCTCGTCCTTGGCGCCGCGCTCGATCAACAGGGCGCGCACTTCATCGCGCGTCTTGAGCCCGGTCACCAACTTGCCGTCGAGCGCTACCTTGGCGGCGTTGCCGCCAGCGGCTTTCAGCAGCGCATTGACGTCGTCGATGCCTTTATTGATGGCACCCGCTTCGAGTTTTCGCGCCTTTTCAACGTCACCCGTGAAGGTCGCCCACAGCCCGTCGTAGAGATACTTATCCGACTCCATGGTCTCTTTAGACGGCGCGGTGGCGAAGTACGGCTCGCCAAAATTCTTATATTTTCCGGAGCGAATGACGTTGGCCGAAACACCAACCCGGTCGAGCGCGTCCTTGTAGTAATTACGATAGCGCCCGTAGCCCTGCATCATCGCCATCCCCATCGGATGCAGATAGATTTCGTCCGCGTGCGCTGCAAGGTAGTAACCGGCCTGGTCATAGTTTCCTGCCCACGCCACCACCTGCTTACCGCTGGCTTTGAAGCGCGTAATGGCCGCGCCAACTTCACGCAATGTGGAAAGACCGGCGCCGGGGAAGTCATCCAGCAGCAATACCACCCGATCAATCTTGGAATCTATGGCCGCCGCATCGAGTACCGTGACGATATCGCGCAGTTGAATCTGGCCGTCGCTGCCACCGCCGCCGACACTTTCCATCAGCTTGTCGCGCGCGCCACCCGATTTCTGTTCGACGATGCGTCCGTCAAAATTCATCACCAACGCCGTCTTTTCTTTGAGGCTAAGGCCGCTTGGCGACAACAGCGCAACGAGGATGGCGATCGCGATTACCAAGAAAATAGCGTTGAACACGAAGCGGCGCGTGCTGTCGACTGCGCCCCAAATTCTGGCGATCAGGGACCGTTTTGGCGCGTAAGGAGAGCTAGACATGGGACCTCGGCTGGTAGGGGACTGAAGGAACGGACAGCAAAATTATCGTCGCTGCATACGCATTGAGCAAACGCGTATGCGACAACCTGCGGATTATGTCACCCGAGGAGTGTCGGCGTGGGACGAAACACACCGAAGCAGGGCGAAACTGCACGAAATAGGGCGAAGCGGGCTGAAGCACCCTATTTCTTCAGGTCTTGCGTGACGCGCTGCTGGAAGTAACCATTCTGCAGATACGGGTAGAGCGCTTTGCCCGGACACACTGTTTGCGCGGAAAAATCCTTGTGCCCGGCAATCTTGTCCACAGCGATATTGAACCGCTTGGCCAGCATGGTCATGGTTGCCGTCACGGCGTTCAACTGCGCGGAATTTGGATCAACCTCCTCGAAATTGCCCAACACGACAATCAGCGCGTGCCCGCTTGGGTCATATTCGGTATTGGTATCGCCCGCGTAATTCACATCGCGGCCTTCATACACATTGCCATCAAGATCAATCAAGTAGTGGTACGGAATGTCCGCCCACATGCGCGTTCCGCGCGACCATGATTGGAGGTTGCGGAGGTATTGCTTGGGGTCTTTGTCGCGCAAAAACGCCACCCCGCCGTGATGCAACGTGATGAACTTCGGCACGTGGGGTCTGACGCCGGTCTTGCTCATATCGACCTTCTCGCCTCCCCATTGTGCGACGCTGATGATGTCCGGTTGCGCCGTTTCGTTACCGGGCGGCGTTGGCAGTGAGGCACACCCGACTAGGCATGCCGTCATCGAAATGGACCAACACTGAAAAACACGGCGACTGAGATTCATCATGACTCCTGTTGAATTGGCGCGGCGATGCCTGCCAGCTGCAATTGACTATGAAACGCTCTCTGTTGCCCGGTGATAGGATCGCAAAACGCAATCGCCGCCGCAAGCAATTGCAGTGGCCGCGTCAAATCTTGTTCGGTGGCTGTTACGTGCACCGGATAAATCTGGTCGTTGAGGATGGGAATACCGAGCGACGCCATATGCACGCGCAGTTGATGCTTCTTACCGGTCAACGGTTCCAGCCGGTAGCGGGCGCTGTCGCCGCACCGCTCGATCAGCGAAATAGACGTCTCACTATTTGGCGGAAGGTCGTCAATCGCCTCGCGCATGCGCATGAAATGCCCGCCCTCTTCCAGATGGCTGCGGTAAACCATCGGTAGCACAAGGTCGTCCCGCCAGCCTGCCCACGCCTCGTAGGTTTTTTCCACCGCCCGGAATTCAAACAGCGTCTGGTAGGCGCCACGCATCGCAGTCTGCTTGGTGAATAGCACCAGCCCCGCCGTCTCGCGATCAATGCGATGCATCGGTGCGAGCGACTCGATGCCGAGCCGCCGCTTCAGCCGCACCAACAAGGTTTCCTGCAAAAAACGCCCAGCGGG
>JAYVSR010000227.1:0-5999 GCA_043775155.1 Burkholderiales bacterium
CCCAAGCTGGTCGAAAACTCGCCGGTCTTCTGGTTGTAGATACGCGTGCCGGTGAGATCAGCGGGCAACAGGTCGGGCGTGAACTGGATGCGCTTGAACTTGCCGCGCAAAGTTTGTGCGAGTGTTTTGACGGTGAGTGTTTTTGCCAGGCCCGGCACCCCCTCGACCAGCAAGTGGCCTTGCGCGAGAACGGCGACGAGAATCCGTTCGAGAAAATGATCTTGCCCGACGACGATGCGTTTCACTTCGTACAACACCGACTCCATCAGTGCCGCCACGTCACCAGAAGTTTGGGCGGCGCCGGAGGTTTTGTTCGTATCGGTCATGAAATCAATTCCTGGTTGGTTTAACGCAATGCTTCATCACAACAATCTGGCTGACTCTAAACGGTGCCACTCACAAAGTGGCACCACGCAAAGCGGTACCACGCAAAGTGGCACCACGCAAAGCGGCACCACGCAAAGCGGCACCACTCAAAACGGTGCTACGCCAACGGTCATCCCCGCACCCTCTATCGTCACTGCAAATCCAATCCCGATGAACGTCCCCGCGCGCGTCGGATTCAAAATTGCCGTGACGATGCCGACCACCTCGCCGTCCATCGTCACCAGCGGCCCACCCGAGTTGCCCGAGTTCGCCGCTGCATCAAACTGAATCAGCCCGCTCAACATGCGCTCACCCTTGGGGGAGCGAAACGAGCGGCCCAGGCCCGACACCACGCCAGCCGACACCGATGGCCCGATGCCGAACGGGAAGCCTACCGCGACGACTTCATCACCCGGCTTCAAGCGGCCCGATGCGCCCATCGTTGCCGGCGGCAGATCATCGGGAATTTTTTTCGCGCGGATCACCGCAAGGTCGTTGTTCGGATGCAGGCCAATTACTTCGGCTTCTGACTCCATGCCGTCGTAGAACGTGACAGTGATGCGCTTCGAGCCTGCCACCACGTGCAGGTTGGTGAGGATGGTGCCGTTCTCCAAAATCACCACGCCGCTGCCGGTGCTGGCAAGACGCTCGCCTTCTTTTGCTTTGTCGTCCGGGTCGATTTCGTCTCTCGGTGTGTCCTTGGGTGCGGATTTGGGTGAAGCGTCTTTGCGCGCGCTCTTCGACTCGCCGCGTGAGTCACCACGCGGTTCACTGCGCGGGCCGCCACGTTTCGGCTCCGCGCTACCAGCGCGATCCTTCGCAGAGCCGCTCCTGGAGCCATTCTGCGGTGCTTTGGCCGAGTCACGTGCGCCCTTGCGCGCATCCTTCCCTTTCTTGCCATCGGCTTTTTTCTCGTCTGTTTTTTTGTCGCCGCCGCTTTTATCAATATCTTCAACGTCCTTGACATCAACATAGCCGCGTACCCGCACCACCGATTGCCGCACCAGCTCCGCCGCTCTCGCCGGGCGCGAAGGCAGCGGCTGCGTCTCCAAGGTATGCAACACCGCAGCATCAATTTCGTCCTGCTGCAATTCCTGCGCCGGCGGGCGGCTGTGCCAGACCAACAAGGCTGGCACCACGGCAATCAGCGCGCCACCAAAAAAAAGAATCAGCCGCTCACGTTGTTTGAAAAATTGCGCAATCCGCGCGCGCCACGGCGGACGCGGCGTGTCAGGCAACACCACGTCCGGCTCGGGCGGTGGAACGCGCGAGGTGGCAGAGCTGCTATAGAGCGGCGCTTTTTTCATTGGATAACGGGCATGCCTGATTTAACGAGTTTATCGTTTGATCAATCGATGGCTGACGAATCTGAGCCGCAACCATAGCATGCCCGTAGCGGCGTTGAAATAGTTCGTGATACATTTTGTTGCGCGCTGCGAAATTTTTTCGCGAATGGAATTTTTCGCGCGACAGCTTGTTGACTTCGGGTTCTCCGGCGTCAACCCCGTAATCCTTCGAGGAGTAAAACGCGTGGTACGTTTTCTCTGGCCCGAACTGCTCTGGCTCCTGCTCGCAGTGCCGCTGCTGCTGGGCGCGTATCTCTGGGCGCTGCGGCGCAAGAAAAAGACCGCGCTGCGTTTCGCCAGCCTCATGCTGGTGCGCGGTGCCATCGGCCCGCGCCAAACCATGCGCCGCCAGGTGCCGCCCGCACTGTTTTTGATCGCGCTGACGGCAGGCATCCTCGCGATCGCCCGTCCGATGGCCGCGCTTACCCTGCCAGCCGATCACATGACGCTGATCCTCGCGATGGATGTGTCGCGCAGCATGCTTGCCAAAGACGTCGCACCGAACCGCATCAGCGCGGCACAGGCGGCGGTGAAGGCGTTCATCGATGGCATCCCGAACAACGTGCGCGTCGGCATCGTCTCGTTTGCCGGGTCGGCGCAAGTGGTGCAGACGCCCACTGTGGTGCATGAGGAATTGATCGCCGCGGTGGATCGGTTTCAATTGCAGCGCGCCACCGCCACTGGCGCGGGCTTGCTGCTCGCGCTGTCGCAACTGTTGCCTGACGCCGGTATTGATGTCGAGGCCGGCGTGTTTGACCGTAATTTCAATCGCCAAGCAGGCGAGGCCGCGTCGATGCAGCGCCAGCGCAAGGAAAAGAAAGAGGAAAAGAGTTTTGTCACCGTGCCACCGGGGTCATATACCGGTGGAGCCATCGTGCTGCTTAGTGACGGCCGCCGCACCAGCGGCCCGGATCCGTTGCAAGTCGCCAAGCTGGCGGCAGATCGCGGTGTGCGCGTCTACACGGTGGGCTTCGGCACCAAAGACGGCGCTGAGATTCCCGGCTTCGAAGGCTTCTCCTTCTTCGCCCGGCTTGACGAAGAAACCTTAAAAGGCGTCGCCGCCATGACCGGCGCCGAATATTTCCACGCCGGCAACTCGCAGGATTTGAAGAAAGTCTACGAAAAACTCAACACCAAGTTTTCGCTGGAGCGCAAGGAAACCGAGATTGGTGCGTTGCTGTCGGTGCTGGCGGCGTTATTGCTGATCGGGGCCGGGGTGTTGTCGTTGCTGTGGTTTCACCGGGGGCATTGAGCCGTTGCGCTGCTGGTGGAGTCAAGAAATTGCGTCGAACATCGGTGATATTTTCGGCCAAGCGCTTTTATTTACCTCTCGCCAACCGCGCGCAGAACATCCCTGACCAACACGTCGCTGAGGAACATCCCGGTCGCGCGCAGTTGCGCCACCACAGGCTGCGCCGCCTTCGCCGGCGGCGACTTCGTTCCGAACCGCCAGCGGCACGGCGACTGGATTTGCTGCAATTTTTGTGACCCACTCCAGTCCGTCAACGCGCGCCAAAAAGATCAATGGCGACGCATTGATAACCGGACGTTCAACCTGCATACCCGATTTCCTCGCGCAACTCCTCAATCGTCACTTGGCTGGCTGGCACCTTGCGGCGGAAAAGTTCATCGAGAAAACCGGCGCGGCTGATGCCCAGCATTTCGGACGCTTTGGATTGCGCGATGCGGCCTTCCGCATACCACTGCACCACCGCCGCCGTCAGCAGTTCGCGCGAGAACTCGCGGGGACCAAGCCGCAGAGCGGAAAATGCGCTGGGTTCGAACTCCATTACGATTTGTGTCATGGCGCTCTCCTTGGTGAGCAAGTGCAGTCGAGTCAAGCCACAATGATACGTGGATCTGCGCGCTCAGCGCTGCTTCCCAATCACCGTAAACGCCGCTTTTCCATCCTGCCCCAACCGCGCTTTCAATACCGGCATCGCGACCCGCATCGCTGCCGCCAATTGCCACGGCGGGTTGAACACAAACATGCCGCTGCCGTAGAGGCCGTAGCCGTTCGCCGGCGGTGTGGCAACGGTGAGCGAGACATGCAGCCAATCACCCCCCGCCATCCGCTGCAATAGCTCGGGCAATTGCGCCGACTCGCGCCGCCGCACTTGCGGATACCAGATCGCATAAACGCCAGTGGGAAATCGCTCAAACGCTTCGCGCATCGTCGACGTCACGCGCTTGTAATCGTCTTTGTCTTCGTAGGATGGGTCGATCAACACCAGCGCGCGCCGCGATGGCGGCGGCAGCAGCGCCTTTAGATTGGCGAACCCGTCCTCAAAGCGCACCGCAGCGCGGCGTTGATCGGCGCGGAAATAATCTCGCAGCACGCCGCTTTCGGTTGGGTGCAATTCAAAGAAACGCAGCGGGTCGTGTGGGCGCGTCATTTGCAAAATCAATTGTGGCGAGCCGGGGTAGCGCAGTAGCGTGGGTTCGGGGTTGAAAGACTTGATTTGTTCCAGATAGTCGCTGATGGCTTCGGGCAATTTTTCTTTTTTCGCTGCTCGCGCGCTGCTCTTTTGGCTGGCTTGCTCTTCACGGCTGTCGGTTCCCGCCGCCCACAGACGACCGATGCCGGTGGCGTACTCGGCATTTTTCGCCGCATAGGTACCCGGGTCGAGCGAATAAGCGCCGGCACCCGCGTGGGTGTCGATGGCCATGAAGGGTTTCTCTTTGGCGGCGAGCGCTTTCAACAACTGCACCAGCACCACGTGCTTGAGCACGTCTGCATGGTTGCCGGCGTGAAAGCCGTGGCGGTAACTGAACATGGTGTTGTCAGGGGGTTCCGTAAAGCAGTTCGGTGAATCCGCCGCGCGCGACCTGCGGTGCCAGCAGGTCAACGCCTGCGGCTTGATCGACGATCCAGCCGCGCTGGGCGCCAATGTCCGGCAGGCAATCACGCAAACCTCGTGCGACATGGCCGCTGATGCCGTGGCCTGCCTTGATTTCGATGGCGATTTTCTCACTGCCGCGATCGAGCACCAGATCAGCTTCGGCCCCGGCCGCAGTACGCCAAAACCACGCAGTGGAACCGGTGCGGCCGGTGCGCTCGCGGCGCAACACGTCTTCGATGACGAAACCTTCCCAACTCGCGCCGCGGATCGGATGTGACGCGAGATCTTCGTGGGTGGAAATGTTGAGCAGGTGATGCAACAAGCCAGTGTCGCGCAGATACAGCTTGGGTGCGCGGGTCAACCGCTTGCCGACGTTGCGAAACCAGGGTTCCAGCCGGCGCACCAAAAAAATCGACTCGAGCACGCTGACATGACGTTGAATGGTCTGGAACGACACGCCCAGTGCAGCGCCCAGGGAGGATGCGTTGAACAAGCCGCCTTGCTGATGTGCCAGCATGGTCAGCAAGCGGCGCATGAATACCGGATCGGCATTTACACCATATTGCGGCAGGTCGCGCTCCAGCACCATGCGCAAATAGGACTCCCACCAGCGGCGAAAATCGCCGTTCAGGGCATCGGGAAAGCCGCCCTTGAGCCACAAGCTTTTCCAGTCGTCCGGGGCATCGCCGCTGGCAGCCTCGCAGGCGGTGAGTGGATCAAGATCGAGAGCCGCAGCGCGACCGGCGAGCGACTCGGCGACGCCGCGAATCAATGCCGGTTGTGCGGAGCCGAGCAGGATGAAACGCGCGCGCGCTTTTGGGTGCGCGCCCATGGTGCTGCGCACTTCACGCTGCGCGTCAATGGCGCCACGCAAGGCAGAAAACAGCGCGGGTACCGCCTGTACCTCATCGAGAATCAGCCCGCCTTCTGTGCTGTCGAGCAGGAAGCGCGCGTCATCGCGGAAGCGTACAGCCGTCGCCGGGTCTTCGAGATCGAAATAGCGGTAGCCGGGAAAGGCGTTGCGCGCCAGCGTGGTTTTGCCGGTCTGGCGCGCGCCCAGAATCACCACAGCCGGAAAATTGGTAGCGGCGCGCTGCAAAACCGGCGTCAAGAGGCGTTCAAACATGCTTCGCATATTATCCGCGACACGGATAATATGCAAGGTAATTGGTTGTGAGTTTCGAATCCACTTAAGCATCGCCGATGCCGTGGCCGCATGGTCGCCGACAGGAAACCCGTGGCGGCAGCAGAATCAGGGCGCAACTCGTGAATTCCACTGTTGCGATACAATATAAAAAAATGTATCTCACCGGAGAATAGTGATGCCGATTTCCTTGCGTCTTCCGTTACTGAGGAGGCCGGTAAATAGTGCGTGATTTTATCGGGCAGCATATTGGACATGCTTTTCTTGAAACAGGTTTTGAATAATATGCGGTTGCTTTTG
>JAYVSR010000228.1:0-8755 GCA_043775155.1 Burkholderiales bacterium
TGTTCATCCGCATCAACCGCAACATCGCGTTGACCAGTTTTGGCGAACGCTACCTGGCGGATGTTCGCGCCGCTTTGCAGGCGCTGGAGTCGGCCACGGCGCGCTTGCACGGGGACACGCGCGAACGCCTGCGTATCTCGGCCGCACCGGCGCTCGGCGCGAAGTGGCTGGTCGCACGGCTGGCCGGCTTTCAGCGCGCACACCCGGAGATCGAACTCGCGGTGTCGTCGTCGTATGACCTTGAATTGATCAAGCGCGGCGAAGCCGACATCGGCATCCGCTATGGAGCGGAAGACGCGCTGGGCCTCACCACGATCAAGCTGTTCGAAGAGACCTTGTTCCCGGTCGCCAGCAGCGCCTACGTAGCATCGCTCGGCGGGCTCATGCGGCCCGCCGACTTAAAGAACGCCACTTTGCTGCGCCACCCAATGCTGCCCTGGCAACCCTGGTTCAATGCAGCCGGGCTCGACTGGCCCGAGCCTGAAGGCGGCGCGCTGTATGAAGATGCGATGCTGATGTACGAAGCCGCCGCTGCCGGGCAAGGCGTCGCACTCACGTTAAAGACTTTGTTCGAAGGCTACAGCGCGCAACTCGTCAAACCATTCGCGCTCGAAGTGTGGGACCGGGCCTACACCATCGTGCTCGCGCCCGAGGCCGCGCAGAAACCGGCGGTGAAGTTGTTTACTGATTGGCTGCAACGCGAAGCGGCAACGACATAACGCGGAGAACCGCCTGCACCAACGGTTTTAAGCTACTCATCCCATACGCGATCAATTCAGGAGATTTCCTTGAGCACCAATATCGAAGCCGCCGTCCTGTGCAACACGCACAACGGCATCGCCACCCTCACCCTCAATCGCCCGGCCAAGCTCAACGCCTTGAGCACTGACATGATCGCGGCGCTGCTCGATACGCTGCGCATGCTGCATCAACAACCGGGCTTGCGCGCCGTCATCCTCACCGGTGCGGGCGGCAAAGCATTCTGCGGCGGCGCGCAGGTTGAAGCACTGGCCGCGCTCGGCCCCACCAGCAGCCGCGCTTTCATCACATCGCTCCACGACATTTGCGAAGCGATCCGCCAACTGCCGGTGCCGGTGCTCGCACGCATCGACGGCCACTGCATCGGTGCCGGGCTGGAAATCGCCGCCGCGTGCGACCTGCGCATCGCCTCGACGCGCGCCAGGTTCGCCATGCCCGAAGTACGCCTCGGGATTCCCTCGGTGATTGAAGCGGTGTTGCTGCCGGGCCTGATCGGCTGGGGCCGCACGCGCTTGCTGGTCTACACGGGGCGCGTGATTGACGCAGCCACGGCGTGCGACTGGGGTCTGCTCGAAGACCTGGTCGAACCCGACGCACTCGACGCCGCCGTGCAACGCTGCGTCGAAGAAATCACCGCGTCCGACGCTGATGTGATCGCCAGCCAAAAGCACCTGATGCGCGAGTGGGAGGGCATGACGCCTGCCGAGGGCATCGCGTTGAGCATCGATGCGTTTGAGCAGACCTGGCAGCGGCCCGAGCCGCGTCGGCGATTGAATGAATTTGTGGCGCAGATGGAAGCGCGCCGTGCGAAAAAAATAACTTAGAAGAAAATTTCACAGCGTGACTTATAAATCACGAATGGGTATACTGTTGCCATGTATGAGTTGCAAAATTTCATCACCGCCAGCGACAAAGATATTCATGAAAGGAATGCCATGACTACCCCAACTGCATCTTCCACCTCGTATCGCGAAAAAATTATTGCGCGCCTGCGCGCCAAGCCTAAACTTGCTGACGCGTATATCCAAGCGTCTGTCGAAGCGGGCGATCAAGCCGCTTTGCTCGTTGCGCTGCGCACTGTCGCCGAAGCGCGCGGCGGCATGAGCGTGATCGCCGGCAAAACCGGCTTGAAGCGCGAAAGCGTTTCGCGCGCACTGTCGCCGACCGGCAATCCGCGGCTATCGAGCCTGACTGCAATACTTGCTGCGGCAGGATTGCAAATGACGGTAAGGACTGTCAAGCCAGTCTAAAACCGGCTCCCAGAGCCAATCTCAAGAGAACTGCACTCTCAGGGGTTTAACGGTTTCAATCTTCATGCCGCCGCCCGCACGCGAAAATCCCGCATCGCTGGAATCAACCAAAACGGCAACCCGGCCATCACCAAGAGGCAAATCGAAATCACAAAGCCGGGCCGGTAGCTACCGGTGAAATCGTGCAGCAGCCCGCCGCCGAATGAACCGATGCCCGCGCCAATCGCGTTCGCCGCATACATGATTCCGTAGATGCTCGCGACGTGGCGTCCGGCGAATAGGCGCGTCGTCATTGACGAAATCACCGGCCCGCGCGCACCCTGACAAAAGCCGAACGCGACGACGTAGCCGATCAACAAACTTTGCAACGGCAGCCAGGTGATCAGCAGCAGACAGACGATGCCGGTGATGCTGCCCACATAAGTCGCCGTCACCGTGCGGCGCGGCCCCAAACGATCCGCGACCGCGCCGGTGGTGACGATGCCAAACACCGACAACATCGACGCCGCACCAAACGCTGTAGCCGCGAGCAACGCCGGAAAGCCCTGCTCGACCAGATACACGACGATCTGCACGGTCACCGAAAACATCCCGACGGAAGTCCAGAAGAACACCCAGGTCAAGCCCCAAAAATTCTTCGAGCGCAGCGCCCGCGCCACCGTCCACTCCTCTCCTGCGCCGGCGGCCCGGCGCACATCACGATAGTCCGGATGCCCGGCAAGATAAGTCTTCCACGGCAGCGCCAGCACGACCGGCACCAGACACAAAAGAATGATGCCGATGATGCGGTAAGCATCGCGCCAGCCATGCTCCGCGATCAGCGCCTGCGCACCGGGCACGATCAACAGCGCGCCCAGACCAAGCCCGGCAAACGCCACCGAGATCGCGGTCGACAAGCGCTCACGAAACCAGCGCGCGATCAAGCCCGACGACGGCACCATCCCTAGCGCCGCAACGGCAACGCCAGTGCCTACGCCAATCGTCGCGTAGAACTGCCACATCGACTGCACCGTTGAGGCCAGCAGGTAAGACACGGCGAGCACCGCCATGCCGAAGCCATACACCAGGCGCGGGCCGACGCGGTCGAACAGATAGCCGACCAGCGGCGCCGTCAGGCCATTGACCAGCAAGTAGACCGAATAGGCGCCGGTCATCTGCGAACGGGTCCAGCCAAGGTCGCGCTCCAGCGGTAACAGGAACACCACGTAGGTGTCAGCCGTGCCGCGTCCGATCAGGTTGAGGACGAGGCAGATGCCCAGCACTGTGAGGGCAGTGCGGGTGTGGAATTGAGTTTGGGCCAACGTTTTTGCCTCGCCCAATGTGCTCATGCGCAGATGATATGAAACCGGTCACTACCCCGATCACATCAAGCGAGCGTACCTGACTCGGATTCCCCGAATAGCTTGCCAAAGTTGTAGCGCCATTGCAACGCAAAGCTCATGGCGATGCGTCCATCCAGCGGGCTGTTGAGAAGCCGCTGCCATTCGTTGTCGTTCGGCGCCCGAGATGCATCTTTCAGAACGTCTGTCACCCAGTTGTCGAGTTGGTTGATTAAGCCCAAACTGCGCGGTGACGCTTCAAATATTTCCCGCAAAACCATCAAATCAGATTCAGGAATCAGATCGACCTTTCTTTTGGTCCGGTTCTTGTTTTGTTTTATGAAGTCGTCTTCAATGCCGACGAGAAATTTATCAAATTGCAGGGGCTTGTCGCTTACGCAATCGAGTAGCTCGAGCAGCTTTCTACATCGCCAGTCACTCTGATTCACGTACGCGAGAAACCGGAAAACCCGCTTGGCGGTGGCGTCGCCATTGGCAAGCAAAAAATCCCGGGTGTTCCTCGCGATTCTGCAAAGCTCCATATCGGCAATTTCGCTGCCCCGAAGATATTCCCAAGACACTGCCTGTATTTTGAAGGCAGACTTGGCCTTTTTCGCATCTTGATAATCGGTAAGGATGATGAGGCAATCATGCTCATTGCCGTAAAGCCGTTCGTAGGCGGAAAAGAATGGTTCGCTAGTACAGTAGTTTTTCGAGGGAGACTTCACGCCCAAATCCAGATCGGGAAGATCGATACCGCGCGCCGGATTCACCCGCAACTTGATCTGAGACTTTTTCAAGACGCCTGTTTCAAGCACAGCCACCAGCAGCATTTCCAGAATGCTGCCAATCGTCTTGCCGTCGAGATTGACGATCGTGTGATGCTCTTTGAGTTCCGCGTACCAGTGCGGAAGCTGGCCGCCACGCCCAATCCGCTTCACCACGGGTTCCAGTTTGGCCAGCCCGTCACCTCGAAGCGCGTTGTTCAGCGCCTTCATAATTGAATCCAGATTGCCCCGTACAAGCTCCCGAAGTGCGGCCTTTTGATCACGCATCGAACAACTCCGGTTGAAGTACTTCGCTTGAACCGGGACGCAGTGGACTCGTTCGCAAAAGCTGGTTGAATACCCAGTTCGCCATCGGCGGTGGCACTGCATTTCCATATAAAGTGTATTGGTCGTACCCCGCCACGGCAGAACAGTGGTCATCTGCAAATCCCTGCAGGCGCGCGTACTCAACCGGCGTCAAGCGCCGGTAGCGTTCATTGATTTTGTATCGCTCATAGTGACGGCTGGTTGAAGCCGTCAGTGTTGGCGAGATTCCGCCGATGCCGAAAATGGTATACCCCATGCGCGCACCGCCAGCCTGATTGCTGATGATCTCGACACCATTGACAAACCTGTCTACCGCTTCGTTCTTATGAAGCCAGCCGATGGTACGTTGAGTGTAGTCATACTCGTCCGCCGCAGCGGGTTCCAGTTGGCTTTTGAGGAGCACAGGCGGAGACGCGGCTGAAAACAACTCGAGATTGAACGCCAAAAACTTGCCGTTGACCGCAACCCCCCAAAATGGAAATTTAGTGCCCTGTTTTTCAAGAGACTTCCAGTTTTCCCATCGGCCTAGCAAGCCCTGAATACCGCGAGGCCCGGAATTCAAATCAGCGCTGCTGGCGAGCCGGATCAGCGAACCGGCATCGGACGCCGAAAACATGTGCGGCTCGATTCTGGTACCTGCAATAAGCACTCGTTCGCGATTTTGGGCAAGCGAAAAATCTTTTGCATTCAACACTCGCCATTCGACAAAATAGTTCAACGACGACAGCGCCGCGAGTACGGTCGAAAAATGTATGCCGTTCTCCATGGAAAGTAGCCGCTTTACATTCTCAAGAATGAAATGCTTCGGCTGCAATCTGCCAACGACATCCACGATGGATTGAAACAACGTGCCACGCGGATCTCTTATGCCTTCTTTTTTCCCTGCGGCGCTAAATGGCTGGCACGGAAATCCGGCGGTCAGAATGTCGTGCTTCGGAATGCTCGCTAGAAGTTCGTTGATGTCTCCCTCATGCAATCTGGCTTTGCCAAAGCGATTTTTATATACAGTGCATGCCAACTGGCTAACATCATTCGCCCAGATCGTCTCAATTCCAAGCACCTCAGCGGCCGTGCGAAACCCGCCGATACCGCAGAATAGTTCCACTGTGGTCGAGAGTTTTGAAGTGTTCAGAGGCATCAGCAAGAAGGAAAAATCAAAAGATTGGCGGCGCAATTATGTCAGGTTTGAAAGTGGCACCATTTTCCCGACAAGCTAACCCGGTCGGCAAGCCGTCGAGTCGCGCTGGAAAGCCGGAGTAAAGAAGCCTTCGAGCCACTGAGTACTTCCTTCGTGCAGCGATAGATGGCTATAGAAGAGGCCAGGCGCTCCATACGCCTTACGGCGTTGAGTGGCACATGAATGCTATCCAACAACCTGTGACCCGCGTGAATCGCCTTCACGCGAAGCGGAAATGTTTTCGTTTGCTGCGCCCGCAGGCGTAACCGATCATCATCTCGCGCCTCCACCCGCGGCGCATCGCTGACGCACTATCCTCCGCGCCGGTTCTCGTTCCGCCCCAACTCCCGGGGTGCGCAATATTTCCACAACGTCAATCAGCAATCGCCGCGCCACGCAAGCGCGCAGCCATTGCTTCAATCAATTCGGAGAGAACTCTCATGTCGATGCAAAACCGCGATGGCTGGATCTGGTTTGACGGCGCGCTCAAACCCTGGCGCGACGCCGCCACCCATGTCCTCACCCACACCCTGCACTATGGCCTCGGCGTGTTCGAGGGGCTGCGCGCTTACGAGACGCCGCGTGGCGCGGCGATTTTTCGCTTGAAGGATCACACCAAACGGCTGATGCAATCGGCGCACATTCTGCGCATCGATATTCCCTTCTCTGCCGCTGCACTGGAGACGGCGCAGCTTGAGGTGGTGCGGGCGAATGGTTTGGCAAGCGGTTACATCCGCCCGCTGGCGTTTCTCGGTGCGGAGAAGATGGGCGTCAACCCGGACGGCGCAGCAGTACACGTTGCCATCGCGGCGTGGCCGTGGAATGCGTATCTCGGCGACGATGCAATAGAGAAAGGCATCCGCGTAAAAATTTCTTCCTTCGCACGCCATCATGTGAACGTGCAGATGTGCCGTTCAAAATCGGTCTCGACCTATGCCAATTCGATTCTGGCGAATCGTGAGGCGCGCGATGATGGGTATGACGAGGCGCTGCTGCTCGATACCGATGGCTTTGTCGCTGAAGGCTCTGGCGAGAATTTGTTCATCGTACGTGATGGGCGCTTGATCGAGCCGGAGATCGCGTCCGCGCTCGAAGGTGTGACGCGGCGCTCGATCATTGAACTGGCGGGCGAGATGGGGATTCCGGTAGCGACGCGGCGGGTGACGCGGGACGAGGTGTACATCGCCGATGAGGCATTCTTTACCGGCACGGCGGCCGAGGTGACGCCAATCATTGAGGTGGATCGGCGGCGGATTGGCGCGGGGGTGCCGGGGCCGATCACGCGGGTGTTGCAGGAGAAATTTTTTGCTTGCGTGCGCGGGAGTGACGCGACGGAGCGCGGGTGGCTGAGCTATGTGAACTGAGAGATTCATGCGTCAAGCGCGTGGGCGCTGAGTTGCTTGCGCAGGCGGGCATCACACAAAAGTGCAAGCCGCAACGTCAAGAGCCGCTCTGGGAGCGGCTCTTGACGGTTTATTTCTGAAGAATGGCTCTGGGAGCCATTCTTGCGGCGGTCTCTAAATTTGCGCGACGGCGTCCGCAGGCAAACCCTGCAACAACGCAAGCAGACGCGCGAGGCGCGCGCGCAGTTCACGCCGGTCCACGATCATGTCAATCGCGCCCTTCTCCATCAAGAACTCGGCGCGCTGAAAACCGGGCGGCAGTTTTTCGCGCACGGTTTGCTCGATCACACGCGGGCCGGCGAAGCCGATCAGAGCTTTCGGCTCGGCGATCACCACGTCACCCATGAAGGCGAAGCTGGCCGACACGCCGCCCATGGTCGGGTCGGTAAGGATCGAGATGAAGGGCAGTTTTTTCGCCGACAGTTTGGTGAGCGATGCGGTGGTCTTGGCCATCTGCATTAGCGACAGCAGGCCCTCTTGCATGCGCGCGCCGCCTGACGCGGTGATGCAGATGAAGGGCAGTTTTTGCTCAACTGCCGTCTCGACACCGCGCACAAAACGCTCGCCCACCACCGAGCCCATCGAGCCACCCATGAAATCGAATTCGAACGCGGCGATGACCAGCGGCAACGTCAGGATCGCGCCTTGCATCACGATGATGGCATCGGTCTCGCCGGTGCTTTCCATCGCTTCTTTCAAGCGATCCGGGTACTTGCGGGTGTCCTTGAATTTGAGGCTGTCGATGGGACGAATCTCCGAGCCGATTTCAAACCGGCCTTCGGCATCAAGCAGTTGATCGAGACGCTCCCTGGCGCCGATGCGCAGGTGGTAGTTGCACTTGGGGCAGACCTGGCTGTTGCCCGACAGGTCGGTGGAATACAGCGTCACTTCGCACGAGGGACACTTGACCCAGAGACCTTCGGGAAAGGCTTTTTTCGGCCCGCCGGCGGCGCGATTGATTTTCGGCGGCAGCAGTTTTTCGATCCAGCTCATGGTGCTCTCCTACGTGATTCTGGGTGCAACTTACACCGTGACGCAAAAAAATGTCGCCGCAAGTTGCAGCCATTTTCGGCTGCAACTTGCGGCGCGCCGGTTCCGTTCAGGTCGTCCCCTCATCAATCGCCTGACGAATGCCAGCCATGAACTTCGTCACGTTGGCGATCTCTTCACCCTTGGCCGAATTTTCCATCTCTTGGATGATCCGGCTGCCGATGACGACGGCGTCGGCAATTTTCGCGACCGCCTTCGCGGTGGCCGCATCACGAATGCCGAATCCGACACCGACCGGAATATTCGCCTTCGCCTTGATCAAGGGGATGCGCCGCCCGACTTCATCGGTATCCAGCGCCGCCGAGCCGGTGACGCCTTTGAGCGAGACGTAGTAGATGTAGCCAGAGGCGGCGCGCGCCACGGCAGAGATACGAGCATCAGTCGAGGTTGGTGCCAACAGGAAGATCGGATCGAGGTCGCTCTTCTTCATCAGCGCGGCAAACGCCTCGCACTCTTCCGGCGGGTAATCCACCACCAGCACACCATCGACGCCAGCGGCTTTGGCGGTGGCGGCGAAGGTGTCCATCCCCCTCCGTTCAATTGGATGGGCAGAGCCCATCAGCACCACCGGCGTGGTGCCGTTGGTCTGACGGAACTCGGCGACCATCGCGATCACGCCATCGAGACCGAGACCGAATTTCAACGCCCGCTCGGAAGCACGCTGGATCACCGGGCCATCGGCCATCGGGTCGGAGAACGGCAC
>JAYVSR010000229.1:0-2538 GCA_043775155.1 Burkholderiales bacterium
GGCAATCCGATACGAATAAATGCCGAAGGCGCGCAGGCGTACCGCGCCGAAATCCTTGTCGCGAATCGTGATCGGGTTCGGCGTGCCCCACTTGCGATCGAGTTGCAGGCGCGAGGAGAAAAAGTAGACATCGCTTTTGAACGGCGAGTCGAACAGCTTGTCCCAGTTCATCAGGTTGGTCAGCACCGGCAGGGTTTGGGTGCTGAGCTTGAAGCGCCCCGGCTGAAACACATCGGCCATCAGCCCTTCGTTGACGAACCCGGCAAGTTGTGACTCGCGCACTGTCAGCACCGCGCCGTTCTGGATCTCCATGTCCTGCATCGGGTAGCGGTAGGCCAGCACGCCGTCCGTCTCCTCGGTCCAGTGGATGACGTCAATAAACTGTTTCTTGATGAAGTCCATCAGGGCCATGGCGGTCTCCTTGCGGTGCGGGTTGGCGTTCGGTTGAATCAAAAGCGTAGCACACTGGTGTTGCCGTGCAAATGAAAACGGACGGCCGCTGCAAACGGCCATCCGGGTCTAATTGATCAGATGACGACGTCAGGCCGCCTGTCGGCAGCGCTCGATCCAGCGCACCGTCAGCTTCTCTTGCAGGGAGTTCTGCGACAGCCGGTCGTTGAGAATGCCGAAATCGACGCGGTCGAGTTCCTGATCCTGATTGAAGCAGGAGAACACGTAGGTCGTCTCGCCGGTGACCGGGTCGTGATGCGGCTGGATGCACTGGGCGCAGATCTCTTTCATCATGCATTGCATCGGCGAATTGATTGAGCCGATTGCCAAGTGCTTCGCCTTGAGATGTGGTTTGAGCACATCGTGGCGGGCGCGTGCGACCGCCGCCATCATGCGGTCTGAGCCAATCGCAATGATCCGATCCGCATCCTTCATCTGAATTCCTGCAGCGCCCAAACGCCCCGATGCATACGCATCCATCGCATGCACGATGTTGCCGGTGAAGGTTTTGTCCTGCGCACGGCTAGGCGTGAAACCGGGCTCTTCATCGCAGCACCAGATGACCTCGTCGGCAGCGCGTTCGATCTCTTCGACCTTGTAGCGGTCGATGAGCTTTTTGTAGCCGGCGAAGTAGAGAACTTTGGAGCCTGCTGCGCGAAACGCCTGGCCGATCGAGAACAGCACGGCGTTGCCAAGGCCGCCGCCGACCAGCACCACGGTCTCGTTCGCTTGAATGTGCGTCGGCGCACCGGTCGGGCCCATCAAGATCACTGGTTCGCCGGGCTGGAGTTCGATGCACAGGTCGCTTGATCCGCCCATTTCGAGCACGATGGTCGAGACCAGACCGGCGTCACGATCGACCCAGGCGCCGGTGAGAGCGAGGCCTTCCATTTGCAGGCGCGTGCCGTTTTTGATCGGGGCGAGAGTTTCGAAATTTTGCAGACGATAGAACTGGCCGGGTTCGAATTTGCGCGCCGCCGCCGGTGCTTTGATGATGACTTCGATGATGGTTGGGGTAAGGCGTTTGACCTCGTGGACGGTGGCGCGCCAATCCTGATTGAGGGTGGCGATGAGATCGGATGTGGCGGTGGCACTCGGCGCACCCGATGCACCTGCGACACCTGCGGCAACCGCACTGGGCGCGCGTTGCGCCAGCACCCGCGTGACCACCGGGTAGCCCTGTTTGGCCGAGCCAAGCGCCTTGACGACGTTGCCGAAATACGAAGGGTGTACGTCGCCAAAGTAGGACACAAAGCGGCCATCCGCCGACTTCGACAACAGCACATCCGCTTTCTGCGGCTTCGAGATCGCGCTCTCCGGTTTGACCGGCTTGCCGTCTTCGTCGCAGGCGGCGAAGTATTTGTCATCGACGCGAAACTGCGCGCGTTCGGCGTCGGTGCCTTCGCGCGACATCACGGTGTTTGGCTGTGTGCCGGCAGCGACGAACACGGTGCGCGCTGGTAACCAGGTGTCGCCCGCAGGCTCAGACTTTCCGTCGGCACTGACCGCAGCGTTTGAGGCGGCGCGCCCCAGCCACAGTCCCTTGACCGCGCCGTAGTTGTCGATGTCGGCGCGCTTCGGCGTGAGGCACTCGGCGAAGGTGATGCCCTCCTGCAACGCTAGTTCCACCTCTTCGTGGTTCAAGGTGTAAGACGGCGCATCGACGAGGCGGCGGCGATAGGCCAAGGTAACGCCGCCCCAGCTTTGCAACAGTTCGATGATTTTTGGTTCGCGCCCCTGATGCTGGGCGTTCTCCCGTTCGCTGCGAATCGCGCGTGCATGCGCCAAAAATTCTTCAGCGATTTCGCGGTCTTCATCGCGCCACGCGGCGCGCACTGCACTGATGCCGGAATCCTTGACCAGCGCTTCATGGCGCGTGAGGAATTTTTCAACCTGCACCTGGTAGTAGGCGAGCGACTCGGTCGCCGTATCAATCGCCGTCAGGCCACCGCCAATCACCACCACGGGCAGCCGCAATTGCATGTTGGCAATCGAGTCGGCCTTCGCTGCGCCGGTCAATTGCAGCGCCATCAAAAAGTCGGACGCCGTGCGTACGCCACGCGCGAAGCCATTGGGAATATCGAGCAG
>JAYVSR010000230.1:0-8428 GCA_043775155.1 Burkholderiales bacterium
CGCAAAGCCGTTCGACTATTGATGCGCAACATGAAGGAAGGGCTGCATCACTGCGCAATGCGCAGCAAATCCAGAGCGTGAATCCGTTAAAATTGACCACAGATTATATGCCACCGGCTTAGGCTTTCCCGGCGTGCTTTTTGCATATTTCCCTGCGTATTTCCATACATTTTCCTGCGTTTTTCTCGATGGCGCGCAACGACCGGTTGATCGCAACGCCATATTCACTCCCCGCTGCGAATCGCAGCAAAACAAATCCGCACAAATCCGCACAATCCCGCGCGAACCAGCGCCAAGCATCGCCAAGCCCCACCCCGCTCGCCCACCATTGATCCGCCGTGAATCCCTCCACCGACCTCCGTCTCACCGCCCTCACCCAATGGGCGCGCGCTCAGTTAAGCGCCCAGTTGCATGGACAAGAGCTGACCTTCGCGCCAGCCTCGGCCGACGCCAGTTTCCGCCGCTATTTTCGCGTCTCGTCTCCGTCGGGGGCGTCGCACATCGTGATGGATGCGCCACCCGACAAAGAAGACTGCCGCCCATTCATCGCCATCGCCGCGTTGCTGGGCCAGACGGGAGTCAACGTACCGAAGGTTCTGGCGCAGGATTTAACGCAGGGATTTTTGTTGCTTACCGATCTGGGCAACACCACTTATCTCGCTGCGCTGAACGCCGATAGAGCGCGCGCCGACCAGCTCTACCGTGACGCCAGTAGCGCGCTGACCCGCATCCAGAGCCATTCTCCGGGCAGCGGCCAAGCTCCTGCGCTGGCGCCGCTGTTGCCACAATACGACCGCGCCCTGCTGCTGCGCGAAATGCAATTGCTGCCCGATTGGTACATCGCCAAGCATAAAAATTTCGCCCTCAATGACACCCAGCGCAACACGCTGGCGCAGACGTTTGAAACCTTGATCACCAACAATCTGGCACAACCGCAAGTCATCGTGCATCGCGACTATCACTCACGCAATTTGATGGTGTGTGATGACGATCAACGTGGCGATCGAAGCGGCACGCACGGCAGCAACCCCGGCATCCTCGATTTTCAGGACGCGGTGTACGGCCCGATCACCTACGACTTGGCCTCGCTGCTCAAAGACGCCTACATTGAGTGGGAAGAAGAGCGCATCCTCGACTGGGCGATCCGCTACTGGGAAGGCGCGAAGAAAGCCGGTCTGCCGGTGGCACATCAGTTCGACGATTTTTATCGCGACTTTGAATGGATGGGCTTGCAACGGCATCTCAAGGTGCTCGGCATCTTCGCGCGTCTGTATCACCGTGACGGCAAAGACGGCTACCTGAAAGACCTGCCGCTGGTGCTGCGCTACACCACCAAAGTCTGCGCGCGTTACGGCGTGTTCGCGCCGCTGCTGCGCTTGTTGCACGTGATCGAAAACGTCAAACCAGAAGCGGGTTATACGTTTTGACTTCGGTGAACGACAGCGCACCAAGCGCACCCGCTATGCCTTCAGCCAACGGCAGCGCCGCACCAAACCCCGCACCGGGCGCTGCATCGCCGCTCACCCGCCGCAGCGAATTTACCGCTGGCCTCACCGCCGTGATGCCGATGTTGATCGGCGCCATCCCCTTCGGCCTGATCTACGGCGTGCTCGCGATCAAGGCCGGCATCGACCCCTGGCTCGCGGTGGCGATCTCGTCCATCGTGTTTGCCGGCTCGGCGCAATTCATGATCACACAACTGGTGACAGCGGCGACGCCGGGCGCGCTGATTGTGCTCTCGGTCGCGATCATCAATCTGCGTCACGCGCTCTACTCAGCGGCGCTGGCAGACAAGTTGAAAGCCTTGAGCCTGCCGTGGAAAAGCCTGCTCGCGTATCTCTTGACCGACGAAGCCTACGCCGCCGTGATCCAGCGTTTTGAGAGCGACACGTCGCCACACACGCGCCACTGGTTTTTGTTCGGTGCCGGCTTTGGCCTGTGGTTCGTGTGGCAACTCTCGTGCATTGCCGGGGTGCTGTTGGGCGGGCAGATTCCGGCAAGCTGGTCACTGGATTTCGCCGGCTCGCTCACGTTCATTGCCATCGTCGTGCCGCTGCTCGCCGGTCGCGCGGCGTGGGGCGCGATGCTCGTCGCCGGCGTGGTCTCGGTTGCCGCGTTCGCGCTGCCCTACAAGCTCGCCATCATCGCCGCCGCACTGGCCGGTATGGCGGCGGGCATGCTGCTCGACGCGCCGCTGCCCAATGCGCCGCTGCCCGATGCAGCGCTACCCAAGGATGCCGCATGAGTCTCTGGCTCACCATGCTGCTGGCCGGCGCGGCGACATTTGCGATTCGCCTCTCTTTCATCGGCGCAGCAGGCCGCGCCGACGCGCCCGCGTGGTTTCGCCGCATGCTGCGCTTTGTGCCGATTGCTGCGCTCACCGCACTGGTGTGGCC
Organism: Burkholderiales bacterium; assembly: GCA_043775155.1. Classification (GTDB taxonomy): domain Bacteria; phylum Pseudomonadota; class Gammaproteobacteria; order Burkholderiales; family JAEUOS01; genus CANJDH01. The sequence goes on from JAYVSR010000230.1 coordinate 2,397, forward strand.
AGACTTGTTGATCGCTAACGGGCAACTCTCGTTTGGCGAGCCTCGTTTGATCGCCGGCGTCATCGCTGCGTTCGTCGCATGGAAAACCCGCAGCGTCGGTCTGACCATCGCGATTGGCATGGTCGCGTTGTGGGTGGTTCAGTGGGCGAGGCAATTTCCATGACACCTAAGCCCGCTAATTTATCCCCATCAGAACTCGTGAAAATCGAACTCCAAGGCGCCATCACAACGGAGAAGGTCCGCGGCGTCCTCACAAACGAACCTGTCGACAAGCTGTCGATAGTTAAATCTCCGCTGCTTACACTGGAGATCGCAGCCGAACTCACGTCCCTCAGTTCGGTTCGGCATTTGTGGCTCTGGTGTCCTGTCGACCGCCTCGCTCTCAACGCGCTGATTCGCATCCCCGGAGTGAAAGTAGTTGATATTCTCTGGCTGGAAGGGCCTTTTCCACTAGCCGGATTCGGGTTCGCTGCCGATCTTGAAGTCTTTCGCGCTAACTGCTCCATGCGTGAAGGTGATTTGCTGGCGATTTCCGAATGTAAGAACCTGATCGAAGTCGGTGCTCAAAATGCTGAGATCACCGACCGCGCGCTGGACGCGTTACTCGAACTGCACACGCTTCGGACGCTTGATTTGGAAGGGTCTGGCGTGGACGATGCAATGGCATCGAAAATCTGCATGTCATCCACCCTGACCGCGCTCGACCTTGGAGCAACCCGCATTACCGGTACCGGCTTGCGACATCTGTGCAAATTGCGCCAATTGCGTTCACTCGACCTGTGGGCACTGCCGATTCTGGAGGAGGATCTCGACGCGCTGGCGCAACTCACAGAACTCGACTACCTTTCGATAGGTAACTACCAACACTGCGAACAATTTAATGCGGAGACGCTTTTGCCGCGACTGGCAGCAATACCTTCTCTAAAGCGGCTATGGCTGGATGGCATTGCGGTGTCGCCGGCTCAACAACGCTTGCTGGAAGAGAGATATGAGCACGTCAAAATCATATGAGCGCGTCAAAATCACCTCCTAAAGCGCAGACATTCAATTGATGAAAGCCATGATCCTCGCAGCAGGTCGCGGCGAGCGCATGCGCCCGCTGACGGACACTTGCCCGAAGCCTTTGCTTAAGGCAGGCGGCAAATCGCTCATCGTCTGGCACCTTGAGCGCCTCGAACGAGCAGGTTTCAAGCAAGTTATCGTCAACCATGCATGGCTGGGAGCCATGGTGGAAGCCACTCTTGGCATTGATGCCCCGAAAAGCCTTGGTATCACTTACTCTCCTGAGGGCGAGGCTTTGGAAACCGCAGGGGGCATTGCCAATGCGCTGCCCTTGATTACGCGAGGGTCGAGTGAAGACGCGCCGTTTCTCGTTGTCAACGGCGACATCTGGTGCGATTTTGATTTTGGGCGCGCCGCGACAATTGCAGAGCAGATGACGGCAAGCAACGCGCTCGCGCATCTGGTGATGGTGCCGAATCCGGCGCAACATGCTGCTGGTGATTTCGCTCTCGACGCTGAACGCATCAGCGATGCGCCGCCTGTTCCGGGCAATCCAGCCAATCCAAAATTCACCTTCAGTGGCATCGGCGTCTATCGCCCTGCGCTGTTCAAGGACGTGCCAAGCGGCGCAAAGGCAAAGCTCGCGCCGCTCTTGCGCACCGCGATGTCCACACACCAAGTCAGCGGCGAGTTGTTCAGTGGCCGCTGGGAAGACGTCGGTACGCCGGAGCGCCTCGCGGCGCTCGACGGCGAACTCAATGCGCGCAATCGCATGGCATAGAAGGCGCGGCATACAATCACCTGATGAATACCACCGACTTCTCCCCCTACGCCGAGCGCCGCGCGCGCCTCCTCGAACGCATGCAAGCGCAAGGCGGCGGCATCGCCGTTCTGCCCACCGCGCCGGAAGCCGCGCGCAACCGCGACACCCATTATCCGTATCGCCACGACAGCTACTTTTATTACCTCTCCGGCTTTACCGAGCCCGACTCAGTGGTGGTACTGATCGCCGAGAACGGCGCGAACAAATCGATTTTGTTTTGCCGCCCGAAGCATGAAGAGCGCGAAATTTGGGACGGCTTTCGCTTCGGCCCCGCTGCTGCGGCAACCACCTTCGGCTTCGACGAGGCCTATTCCATCGAAGAATTTGACTCGCGCATCGCGCAGTTGATCGCCGGGCGGCGCAGCCTGTTCTATTCGAGCGGCTATGACGCTGCGTTCGACACGCGCATCACCACCGCCATCAATTACGTGCGCAACATGGTGCGCAGCGGCCAGATGCCACCCGCCGCCACGGTAGACGTGCGCGCCATGCTTGACACCATGCGCTTGGTCAAAGACGCGCACGAAATTGCCGTGATGCGCCGTGCCGCCGCGATCTCCAGCGAAGCGCACAAGCGCGCGATGCGTGCCACCAAGCCAGGCCGTCGCGAATACGAAGTCGAAGCCGAGCTGCTGCACGAGTTCCGCCGCTGCGGCTCCGAGTATCCGGCCTATGGCTCGATCGTCGCGGGTGGCGCGAACGCCTGCGTGCTGCATTACGTCGCCAACGATGCGGTGCTGAACGATGGCGACCTGCTGTTGATCGACGCCGGCTGCGAACTCGGCAGCTACGCCAGCGACATCACGCGCACCTTTCCGGTCAACGGAAAATTTTCTGGCGCGCAAAAAGCGCTGTACGAAATTGTGCTCGCCGCGCAAAGCGCCGCCAAGGCCGCGACCAAGCCGGGCGCACCGTACAACCTGCCGCACGAAGCCGCCGTGAAAGTGCTGGCGCAGGGCATGCTCGATGTCGGCTTGCTCAAGGGCAGCCTCGATGCAGTGCTCGAACAAGGCGACAAACGCGAAGGCGGTTATTTCCGTTTTTACATGCATCGCACCGGCCACTGGCTCGGGATGGACGTGCATGATGCGGGGCCGTATCGTGAAGCAGCGAGCGGCAATGAGACCGGCACCGACAGCGGCAATGCGCCCGGCGCCTGGCTGCCACTGCAGCCGGGCAACATGGTCACAGTCGAGCCGGGCATCTACGTTCGGCCCGCTGATGATGTACCGGAACAATTCTGGAACATCGGCATCCGGATCGAAGATGACGCGCTGGTGACGGCGAGCGGCTGTGAGTTCATCACCGAGGCCTGCCCGCGCACGGTGGCCGAGATTGAGGCGCTGATGCGTGGCTGACGCTGTTGCCGAGGCCGCCGAGGTTGCCGACGCTGCCACGTCAGCAACCCGCACCGCACCCATCCTCGTTGTCGGTGCCGGGCCAGTCGGGCTGTGTGCCGCACTCGCATTGCATCGCTTCGGCCAGCCGGTGCGCGTGATCGACGCGAGGCCTGAAGCGCAACTCGGCAACGACCCGCGCGCAATCGCGCTGAGCCACGGCAGCCGTTTGATTTTTGAACGCCTCGGCGTTTGGAGCGATGTCGCCGCGCCGTCAGCGAACCAGTCAAACGCAAATCAATCAAGCGCAAACCAAGCGGCCGCACAGAGCGCGGCAACCCCGATCCGCCACATCCACGTCAGCCAGGCGGGTGGCTTCGGGCAGACGCGCATCGAGGCGGCCGAGTACAACCTCGACGCACTCGGCTATGTCACGCCCCTCGGCCCAATGGTGAAAGCCTTGGTGGGAGCGGTTCTCCGGGCTGGTATCGAAATCCGCTTCGAGACTGCGCATGATCGCACCCGCGACGTTGCGCCACTCACGCTGATCGCAGAAGGCAAACCCGCCAATGCCGAAGGCAAGCCTGCCCGGGGCGTGGAGCGCAAAGAGTATGGCCAGACCGCCATCGTCACCGAAGCGTGGAGCGCCACGCCGCACGACCATCAGGCCTGCGAGCGCTTCACGCCGGAAGGCCCGCTGGCGCTGTTGCCGCTGGGTGCCAGTGAGGCAGGCGGCTACAGCATCGTCTGGTGCATGCGCGACGAGCATGCACGTGCGCTGCTAGACAAGACCGATGCCGAATTCATCGCTGCGCTCAACGCGGCAACCAGCTTCGCGCAACGCACCTGGACGCGCATCGCGCCACGCGCGGCGTATCCGCTGATGCTGGTACGCGCTGCCGCTGCCGCCAGCGCGCGCGAGATTGCAATCGGCAACGCCGCGCAGACCTTGCACCCGGTGGCCGGCCAAGGCCTCAATCTCGGCTTGCGCGATGCCTTTGAACTCGCCGATGCGCTCAAGCACGGCATCAGCGCCAGCGCGCTCGATGCCTGGCGCAAACAACGCGCACGCGATCGCAGCGCGGTGATCAATCTCACCGACCAATACGTCTCGCTGTTCTCCAACGATCTCGCGCCGGTGCGCGCGGTGCGCGGCATGGGGCTGGCGCTGTTTAATTTGCTGCCGGGCGCAAGACGGCAGATCGCGCGGCGCATGATGTTTGGGCTGCGTTGAAGTTAACCCAATTGATCAAAAACGCAAACCAGCTTGGGCCCACACGCGCGGGCTTCGGTCCGTCTCCGACACCGGCGTGCTGCTGGTACGCCACGCCGCAGTGATGCGCCATTCAAATTTGCCAACCGATGATGGCACCGAACCGGCCAGCCCCACACCCAAACCGGACAACTCGCGTGCATTCGGCGTCGTCAAAAAGGGCTTTGCATTCACCTTGACGCCACCGGCATCGGCAAACACACTTGCCATCAGGGAGTCGTTTACCTGATAACGCAAATCAGCCGACGCCACCCAGCCTTGGTCGCCCGAGCCTTCACCACCGGGATACGCACGCACACCGTAGGCGCCGCCGAGCGAAAACTTCTCCGACGTATCCAGATTTTTGCTCGCGTATTGACCGCGCCAAGACAAGCCCAGACTGAACGGGCCAAACAAGGCCTGCTGCCGGTCAACGCTCAACGACACTTTTGAATACGCGCCCTGCGTTTGCGCTGCCACCGCATCAGTCGCCGCCGCTGTCGCAGAATCAATCGTCAGCCGGCCGGTGGACACGCCCAAGCTCGCCTGCATCGCCCCGCCGCCGCCAAGGCTATCGCGCCAATCACCCGAGAGCGAAGCCGTGCCAAGCTCGGCATGCTTCTCAGTGCGCACCGAAAACGCCCGCAACTCATCGACCAGATTGCGCCGCTCAACCCCACCCTGCAAATAAAGATTCGCATTCGGCCCGCGAATAATCGGATAGCGCAAGCCCAGATCGGCGGCAGTCGATTGCCCCACCGCATCCAGATTCGCAAACGCATCGCCCAACGCATACTGCGTGTGACTCACACTGCCCAGCAGAGTCCAGCCGTTCGCACCCAACGGCATCTGCGCCGCCAGCCGGCCAGAAATCAGATTCTTGTCACTCCGCGTCAAGCGCCCCGAAAAGCGCTCACCCCACCCAAACGGACTGTTCAACTCGCCCGACGCAGTAACCCGATACCGCCCGGTGTACTGCGACCCATGATTGTCGACATCGACACGTCCGGTAGCCAGCGGCGCAGGGGTGGTCTGCACCACCAGCGAGGTAGTGCCAGTAGAAGGCCCCTGCGCAAACCGCGCATCCGCCCGCCCAATGCCCGGCACATCCTGCAACAGATAAGTCACCCGATCCATCGGCCCACGGCTCACCGGCGCCCCAAGACTCAACGCAGCCAAATAATCCCGCACCCCAGCATCACTCACCCGAGACGTATTCTCAACCTTCACATCCGCAAGCTTGCCCTCGGAAACGGCGATCACCAGCACACCGTCTTTCATTTCTTGTGGCGGGATATAGGCGCGAGCGAGGAAATAGCCGTCGTCACGATAGCGCTGCGTGATAGCCGCAGTCGCTAAGCGAAGATCGGCCAGCGGTTGCGATTTGCCAACGATGCCCGCGACCAATGGTTCGAGGGTTGATGGTGCATACAGAGGGTCTCCGGTAAAGCGAACGCCAGAGACAGCAATAGATGCGGGGCTTGTCAACTCTGCGCTTGTGTGCAGTTTCAGTGTTCACCGGAAGTATCCGGAGTTTTGTGTGTGAAGCGGTGGAAGACTTATCCACAGCGGCGGGCGCTGGTCACTCAAACGACCGCGAGCGTCCGCCGCTGTGGGT
>JAYVSR010000231.1:0-6455 GCA_043775155.1 Burkholderiales bacterium
GACCGCCGATCTGGACCGGGTGACTGCCATGGTGGATGCGCTGTTTACCCTGCTCGAAAAGGCGGATCGGATTTAGCGCGATGCAGGCAAAGGATCACAAAGACGCGTTCAAGCAGCGCGTTCGTCACTGGGCCGAAAAACTGGACGTGAAAGTGGTCTGGCTGGGGGTTCGCCCGATGCGCAACAAATGGGCCTCGTGTTCCACCGCCGGCCATTTGAATTTCAGCGACGAACTCCCCGGCCTCAATGCCGCGCTGTGGGATTACGTGATCGTCCACGAGTTGCTCCACTTTTTCGTGCCCAACCACGGAAGGCTCTGGAAAAGCCTGATGCGCGCCCACCTGGGCGCCTACGAGGCGCAAGCGGATGAGCTGAAGCGGATTGCGCAGTTGGCGCGAGACGTAAATGGCGTATTTGAAAAATCCTGAGAACCGCTCCCACCAACGGTTTCAGGCCTTTTCTCGCCCTGAGATTTAAACCACAAGCGAGACTTCCGGCGGATTGATCAGACTCTCTACTTACCGTCGGTACAGCATATGGGGGGCAAACCAGACAGAGCGAAGTTCAGTTGTCGACATTTTGTCTACAACTGAAACTAACTACTTACGGGCAGTGCGGACGCAGGCACCTACTGGCGCAAGTTAAAACAAAGGCTTATTGCGGAGGGAGGTGAACCCGTGACACTTTGTCACGGGTTGAAACTTGAAGGCCGGACGTTCACCGCAACACTGACGCCTTACCTACCCAACAACCGTGCCGTCTCATGCACAGGCAATCCCATCACACCGCTATAGCTGCCTGACAAGTGGCTGATCATGGTGCCGGCGAGGCCCTGAATGCCGTACGCACCGGCCTTGTCAAAAGGCTCACCGGTGCCGATGTAGGTGTCGATCTGACTGCGCGTGAGTCTCGCAAACGTGACGCGAGAATCCGATACGGCCACCTTGATGCCGCCGCCGCTCGCCAGCGCAATCGCCGTGAGCACTCGATGCGCTTGCCTTGATTTTCATTGTTATACTATATTTTTTTATAGTATACTGCCCAAACCGCATGAATAGGAATTCTTGGAAATACGAATGATGCAAGCCCGCTTGCACCAACGGTCCTCAGCATGCCGCCTTGACAAAATGTTGCCTTATGCATTCATCGGCACAGAGGATGCGAGGAACGCAGTCCGCGCCAGCCTTCAGAAAGAGACAAACCCATGAGCAAAGAACTTTCGGCCGATTCGCCGGAAAAAGTAGTCGTTTTCGGCTCAAGCCAGATTCGTCGCGCTTGGGTTGATGACCAGTGGTACTTCTCGGTGATCGACATCGTCGGCGCGTTGACCGACAGCGCCAGTCCGCCCAAATACTGGGACGCCATGAAGCGGCGGGAGAAAGCGGGATCGGGCGTTGACCTTTCTACATTTTGTAGAAAGGTGGCCTTGACTGGCGCAGACGGAAAAACTTACCAGTCGGACTGCGTCAACACCGAAGCCGCCTTCCGCATCATCCAGTCCATCCCCAGCCCGAAGGCCGAGCCGTTCAAACGCTGGCTGGCGCAAGTCGGCTACGAGCGCGTGCAGGAAATCGAAAACCCCGAGCTTGCGCAGCAGCGGATGAAGGAACTCTATAAGGAAAAAGGCTACCCCGATGACTGGATCGAAAAGCGCGTTCGTGGCATTGCCGTCCGTGACGAGCTGACCGGCGAGTGGGAAAAACGCGGCGTTGGGGATCAAAAAAATTTCGCCATCCTCACCGCCGAAATTTCCAAGGCGGCGTTCGGCCTGACGCCTGCGGAATACAAAAATCTCAAAGGTCTGAAACGCGAAAACCTGCGCGACCACATGACCGATCTGGAGTTGATCTTCACCATGCTGGGCGAAGCCGCCACTACCGAGATCGCCCGCAACAAAGACGCGCAGGGGTTGGTGAAAACAAGCAGGCTGCGCGCGAAGGCGGTGCCGTTGCGGGTGGCGCCCGCCGTCAGCTTGAGGCCAAGTCGGGGCGCAAGGTCATCACCACCGCCAACTACCTGACTGAAAAACCCAAGCCGAAACTTCCGCCCAAGCCGGCGTGATCGCCGTGAGCACGAAATTCTCGAACCACCCGGCGCCGCCGCGTGAAGAAGGCAGTCACCAACACCACGATCACCGTCCGTGGCGCCGAAGTCGCCTTGATCCAGCGAGAGGGGCAGGACTACATCTCCCTGACCGACATGGTCAACGCCAACAACGGCGAATAAGCTTGACCTGCCCCTTCAATCCATGCGAGCCAGCGGGCTTTTGAAAACACGTGGGTACAGGACATGTTTTGCACTACACTTTATGCTTCGCTTGGCTATCTAGAAAACAATTATGAGACTACGCAACGTCACACTTTGGCGTGTCTGCGCTCTGGCGTATTTGCTCTCGACGAGCGCCGAGATTTTGGCGCAAACCCCTGCCTACCCGGCACGCCCGGTGAAGTTCGTCGTGCCGATCACCCCCGGCGGCAGCAATGATGTGGTCGCACGCCTGATCGCGCAAAAGCTCACCGAAGCATGGAGCAAGCCCGTCATCGTCGAGAACCGCCCCGGCGCCGGCATGAACCTCGGTGCCGACGCAGTGGCGAAGAGCGCGCCCGACGGCTACACCTGGCTGCTCGGCGCGAACAATATTTTTGTTACCAATCCGCACGTTGGCAAAATGCCGTTCGACGTGTTCAAGGATTTCGCGCCGGTTACCACCGTGGCGGCGGTGCCGTTTGTGCTGGTGGTGCATCCTTCGGTGCCGGCCAACAATCTCGCCGAGCTGGTGGAGTATGCGAAGAAGAACCCTGGCAAGCTCAACTACGCGTCGTCCGGCAACGGCTCACCGCAGCATCTCGCCGCAGAAATGCTCGCGCATGTGGCCGGGCTGAAGATGCAGCATGTGCCTTACAAAGGCGCGATCCCCGCGATCACCGATTTGCTGGGCGGACGCATTGAGGTGTTCATCGGCGCGGTCAACTCGCTGCTGCCGCACATCAAGGACGGCAAGGTGCGCTTGCTCGCAGGGGCGGGCAGCAAACGATTCACCGCGTTTCCCGATCTGCCGGCGATTGCCGAGACGGTGCCTGGGGTCGCGGTCGATATTTGGCTCGGCGTGTTTATGCCGGCAGCGACACCAAAGGACATCGTTACGAAAGTGAATGGCGATATCGCCAAAATACTCGGTGCGGCAGATGTGAAAGCGACGCTGGCGGCGCAGGGCATTGAGCCGGCGACCAGCACACCTGATGCACTCACTGCGACGATTCGCGACGACTACGCGCGCTGGGGCAAGGTAATTCGCGACGCCAATATCAAAGCCGACTGAACTTGCGAACGCCGATTTGCATGTTGCGCGGCGCTGCATTCCTCACCGCACGCCGCATCACTTCATTTACTCACGACTTCATTCATGACCACTGCCCTTTCGAATACTGAAACGCCCGCCAGCGGCGACAACGAAAGCGGCGGCACCTGGGGCAGCGACTCGATCGCCGCCTGCCTGCGCGCGCTCGATGTGCCTTACCTCGCGCTCAACCCAGGCGCGAGTTATCGCGGCCTGCACGACAGCCTGGTCAATCACCTTGGCAACGCCGCGCCGCAAATGTTGCTGTGTCTGCACGAAGAAAACGCCGTCGCCATCGCACACGGCTACGCCAAGACCAGCGGGCGGATGATGGGCGCAGTGCTGCATTCGAACGTCGGCCTGATGCACGCGACGATGGCGATCTTCAATGCCTGGTGCGACCGCGTGCCAATGTTGCTGCTCGGCGCCACCGGCCCGTGGGACGCAGCGCGCCGCCGCCCTTGGATCGACTGGATTCACACTGCCTCTGATCAAGGCGCACTGGTGCGCGACTACACCAAGTGGGACAACCAGCCCGGCTCGATTCCTGCCGCCATCGAAGCACTACTGCGGGCAAGCCAGATCGCGCAGACCGCGCCGCGCGGCCCGGTGTATGTGAATCTTGATGCGGCGTTGCAGGAAGCGAAGACTGATGGACTCGCAGCGATCCCCGATGTGGCGCGCCATGCTGCGCCCACGGCGCCGCCACCTGCTGCTGCCGAGATTGCGCGCGCTGCCGGGTTGTTGAATGGCGCGAAAAACCCGGTGATTTTGTTGGGCCGCATGTCGCGCAATGTCGACGATTGGCAGCGCCGCGTAGCGCTCGCCGAGAAGTTGCAGGCGCGTGTGGTGTCTGATCTCAAGACTGGCGCGACCTTCCCCACTGCGCATCCGCAGTTCGTCGGCCCGCCGGGTAACTTCATGGCACCAGCCGCATGCGCGGCGGTGCGAGACGCTGATGTGGTGTTGCTGCTCGATTGGGTTGATCCGGGCGGCGCATTCAAGCAAGCCGCCACCGCTGGAACAGCCTGCAACGCGAAAGTAATTCACGTCTCCCTCGACGCGCACAGCCATCGCGGCTGGAGCATGGACATGGGCAGTCTGCCGCCAGCCGATGTGTTCATGCTGTGCGAACCAGATGCGGCGGTGGCCGCACTGCTCGACGCAGTCGCTCCTCAAACCGCGAAGACTTGGCCCACACGCGCAGCGTTACCCGCTGCGCCAGTGGATGACATCGTCAGCATTCGCGCCGTCGCCGATGTACTGGCGCAGACTGCACCGGACTCCATCTGCCTCGCGCGCCTCCCCCTCGGCTGGAATGGCGCGTATCGCGACTTCCATCACCCGCTCGATTACCTCGGCGCAGACGGCGGCGGCGGTGTCGGTGCCGGGCCGGGCAACACGATTGGTACCGCGCTCGCGTTGCGCGACATGCCCGAAGCAAAAGACCGCGTTGCAGTGGCAATCATCGGTGACGGTGATTTCCTGATGGGCAATACTGCAATTTGGACAGCGGCGCACTACGGCATTCCCACATTGATGATCGTCTGCAACAACCATTCATTTTTTAACGATGAGCTGCACCAAGAGCGCGTCGCGAAAGAGCGCGGCCGCCCGGTCGAGAACAAATGGATCGGCCAGCGCATGAGCGACCCGGCGATCGACATCGCGATGATGGCGCGCTCGATGGGGGCCGAAGGTATCGGCCCGGTGAGACGCAAACAGGACTTGCAGGCAGCGATCGATCAAGGCCTGGCGCAGGTGCGCGCCGGAAAAATCTGCGTGATCGATGCGTGGGTTGCGCCGGGTTACGACGCCAACATGAGCGGCAACGCGGCCACCACTGCCAGTCAAAAACGCTGAGGTTCTGCAGAGGGGAAACTGGCTGAAAGTGGCTCCAGTAGCCACTTTCAGCCCGATTCGCAAACTCGCCAGCCGGGCGGTTTCGAGATTCAACCGACCGGTGCCGGTCGTGTCGCGAGAAAAATCCCCGGCAGAATCAACGCCGCCCCGGCGAAGTGAAAGCCGTATACCGGTTCACCCAACACCAGCCAGCCCGCTGCGGCCGCGTAAATCGGCCCGAGGTAGAGCACCACACCGACCCTTGCTGCGCCAAGCTCGCGCTGCATATAGGAATACGCGAGATAGGCGCCGAAACCGGGGAACAGCGCTGCCGCGAGGATGTAACCAAAGCTCGCCCACGACATCTGCGTCGGCATGAACCAAATCGCCTCGACGATGGTGAAGGGCAGCAGCACAATAAGGCCACCCACGCTTGACAACGCCAGCCGCGCTGCCGGCCCAAACGCGCTCGGCCAGGCCTTGAGCAACAGCGCATAGGCGGACCTGGCAATCGTTGCCGTCACGATCCACCAATCGCCGGCGGTGAAGGTAACGTGCGCCAATCCGCCCCACTGCCCTTTGACGATCACGTGCAGCACGCCGGCTAGCGCCAGCGCGATGCCGGCGATCTGCACCCGCCCGAGCCGCTCGCCCAACAACGTGCCCGACACCAGCGCGATCAACACCGGCGACACCGCATAGATCAGGCTGATATTGGTGGGGCTGGTGGTGCGCACACCGATGTAAACAAACGCGCCGCAGACCCACATGCCGAGCGCGCCGAACACCAGGTATTGTTTCCACTCCTGGCGAATCGCTGCCCGATGCAGGGCGATTTCGCGCCACGACACCGCGCCTAAAAGCGCGCCGGCAATCAACCAGCGCCCCAGCGCAAGCATGTGTGGTGCCACCGTATCGGCGGCGAGACGCCCGACCAGATAATTAATGCTCCACAGCGCGGGCGTGATGAAGATGAGCGCGAAGGCCCATTGCTTGCGGTGTTCGGGGGTCACGTTGGGGGAATGGTAGAGCGCGCACAACAAGGCGCGTAGTGAGGCACATTGCGAAGCACATTGCGAAGCACACTACGCGGCACGCAAAAAGAGCAACGGAGCGCAGCGCGCCCCGTTCGGTAAGTTCGCAAGCCGCGCGAAGTTTACGCGATGCTCTCAATCACCGGAAGTATCCGGAGTTTTGTGTGTGAAGCGGTGGAAGACTTATCCACAGCGGCGGGCGCTGGTCACTCAATCGACCGCGAGCGTCCGCCGCTGTGGGT
>JAYVSR010000232.1:0-6052 GCA_043775155.1 Burkholderiales bacterium
GAAATGGAATCGAACGGCAAGCGGATGGACCGCGATGGCAAACCCATCGGCTACGCCACCGCGCCGGTGCTGTTCGGCGGCACTGGCACCAACAGCCAGCACTCGTTTCATCAACTGCTGCATCAAGGCACGCATCTGGTGCCGTCTGATTTCATCCTTACCCAACCGGCCTGCAACGACTGCGCCCGGATGCTCGCTGCGAGCGCCTTGGCACAATCAGCCGCGCTGATGCAGGGCGATGCCCAGAACCGCGCCGCCACACCGGGCAATCAGCCCTCCACCACCATCGTGCTGCCGCAGCTCGACGCCTTCGGGTTCGGCGCGTTGATCGCGCTCTACGAGCACAAGGTGTTTGTCGAAGGCGTGCTGTGGAACCTCAACTCGTTTGATCAGCCCGGGGTTGAATTGGGCAAACGCATTGCGACGCAGTTGCTGCCCGGCTTCTCAGGTGGCGCGCTGCCGCCCGATACCGACGCCTCCACCCGGTCCCTCCTCGCGCGGCTTGCGGGAAGCTGATCGCGCCGCGGCCAACAGCCATCATCAGCGCTAGCCAACTGCGCAGCAGCCATCATCGACCGCCCTGAAGCCGTTGTCCCGCAACGGTTTTGCGTTTTTCCTCCTCGGAAACCTTGATGTATTCCTCCCTCGCCAAACGGATCATCACCTTGGGCTGGCCGGTGCTGATTGCGCAACTGGCGGTGATGGCCAACAGTGTCATCGACACCGTCATGGCAGGCCACTATTCGGCACGCGCACAGGCGGTGGTCGGCCTCGGGTCATCGATCTACATGGCGATCTTCGTCACACTGATGGGCGTGCTGATCGCGCTCACACCAATCACCGCGCAGCATTTCGGCGCGGGCCGTCACGACGCCATTACTCACGACGTGCGCCAGGGACTCTGGACGGCACTGTTGATGATTGCCATCGGCGAAACCCTGCTTTACTTTCCCGATCCTTTCCTCGCACTATCGGGCATGAACCCGGACATCGCGCAGGACGTGCGCGCCTATCTGCGCTCGCTGATGTGGGCAGCGCCGGCAATGTTTTTGTTTCGCGTGTTCAACAGTTTTTCCACCGCAATCTCGCAGCCGCGCGCGGTGATGGTGATTCAGCTCCTTGGCCTCGTGCTGAAAGTGCCGCTCAATTGGCTGTTGATGTACGGTGCCGCAGCGGTGCCGGGCTTGAGTGCGATCCCGCTCATCGGCAGCATTCCCGCCTTAGGCGGCATCGGCTGCGCCTGGGCGCTGGCGCTGGAGGCCTGGCTGATGCTCGCTGCGGCCCTGGTGTGGCTGCGCCTTGCGCCGGTGTTTCACCGCTATCGCATCTTCACCCGGCCCGATGCGATCGACTGGCGCGCGCAATGGCAGATCATCAAACTCGGCCTGCCGATCAGCGCGTCGTTTTTAATCGATGTGACCTCCTACACCTTCATGGCCCTGTTCATTGCGCGCCTCGGCGAGACGCATTCGGCGGCACAGCAGATCGCCGCCAATCTGGGTGCGCTCGCCTACATGGTGCCGCTCGCCATCTCGACCGCATCGGCAGTCGTGGTCGGGCAATTGATCGGCGCGGGTGATCTGGCGCGCGCCCGCGCGGCGGGCTGGACCGGCATCGCGATCGGTCTCGCCGCCGCGCTCGCGGTGGCCCTGTTGATCGTCACGTTTCATCTTCCGCTCACCCGGCTCTACACGCGCGACGCCGGCGTCGCCGCCCTCGCCGCGCCGCTCGCCTTGTTGATGGCGGTGTTTCATGTGTTCGACGCGTCCAACACGGTGGCCGCCAACATTGCGCGCGCCTACAAAAAAGCCGTCGTGCCGATGGTGGCATTCGCTCTCGCGTTATGGATCGTCGGACTCGGTGGCGGCTACTGGCTTGCATTCGCCGAGACTGCGGGCGCGCCGCGCATGCAGGCGCAGGGTTTCTGGGCCGGCGCGATCGCTGGCATGGCCCTGTCAGCGGCGATTTGCACTGTGTACTTCGCGCGGATCGCGCGCCGGGCGCTGGCACACACAACTGCTGCGGCGTAATCCGTTTACTTGAAATTGCCAGTTGCTTGCGGGTCCAGCCGCACCGGACTCTCCAACGCCGGAAAACATCCGCGCCGCCCCTCGTAAAACGAAGCGATACGCGCCATGTCCACGTCCACATCACCGGTAAGCACAACAAAGCCGCTGATCCCCACCTCGCGCCGCACAAAATCGAAATACGCCAACCCGACCGGCACCTGCGCACGCAGCGCCAAATGATAAAACCCGGAGCGCCAATGGTCGAGGCGGCGGCGTGTGCCTTCGGGTGACAGTGCCAGCCAGAACCACGGCTCGGCCGCCATCGTCTGCGCTAGTTGTTCGACCATGCCGGTCGGCTGCGCACGAAACACCGGCCGGCCGCCCCAGCGGCGCAGCACCGGCCCAGCGATTTTGCCAAGCCAGCCAGTGAACAAGGTCTCCTTGCCAACCCAGCGAATCGGCAACTCGAGGCTCCAGATGGTTGCAAGACCGATAAAAAAATCCCAGTTCGAGGTGTGCGGATAGGCGATGATCACGCCGCGCGGCGCAGGCAACTGCCCGTCAAATCGAATCTGCCAGCCGCACAGACGCAGGGCACGATGCGCGCCGCGGGCGCGCCAGCCAGCGGTAGCAGGCAGTGCGTAGATAACGGGGGCCACCATGCGCGCATCGGCCAGCGCCAGCGGCGGCTCCAACAGACTCAGGGCCAATACCCCGGCTCAGGCAATTCGTTGAACACTTTCTTCAACTGATCGGCCCAACGCACCCGGATCGAGGCGAAGTATTCGTCTTTCGAGTCGATCAATTTGTGCTTGGTGACTTTCAATTCGTCACGCGTATAGCAGAGCAAATCCAGCGGCAGGCCGACGGACAAGTTTGATTTGACGGTCGAATCCATCGAAATCAGCGCGCACTTCGCCACTTCGTCGAGTGTCAGGCGTCCTTCGATCACGCGGTCGAGGATCGACTTGCCGTATTTCGATTCGCCGATTTGAAAATACGGCGTCTCGTCTGTCGCTTCGATGAAATTACCGGCCGAGTAGTGGCTGAACAAACGCGGCGCTTCGCCCCGTACCTGACCGCCAAAGATAGCGCTAATGTTGAACTCGATGCCCGCCTCGCTCAACGCCGCTGAATCACGCGCATACACTTTGCGAATCTGGTCACCGACCAGTTTGGCGGCCGAAAACATATTCGGGCAGGTCGCCAAACTTTTCTCGCCGGTCACCTGCATCGCCATCCGCATGCCGCTCGCCACCGCCTGGCTGATCGCGAGGTTGCCTGCGGTCATCAGTACCATCACACGTTCGCCCGGCACTTCAAACACATGCATTTTGCGAAACGTGTTGATCTGGTCAACCCCCGCGTTGGTGCGTGAGTCGGACAGGAATACCAGGCCCGCTTCGTTGCGGATGCCGACACAGTAGGTCATGACAGAAGTGAAAGCTGGACGATGAGGCGAATGTTAACGGGTTTCACCGCCCGGCCAAGACGCATCGGCCGAGCTGGCGTGCGTCTTGCATATTTGAATCCGCAGCCCCACCCCTCCCAGGACGTTTCCCGGCGATTTCCGCTGTTGGCGCGCATCCTGTTAGCATCGCATCACCCCGCATCAAGGATACCCATCGTGTCAATTCATGTAGCCCTCAATCACGTCACGCACTACAAGTACGACCGCCGCATCAACATCGGCCCGCAAGTGGTACGCCTGCGCCCGGCGCCGCACAGCCGCACCCGTATCCTCTCGTACTCGATGAACGTGCTGCCGGTTGAACACTTTGTCAATTGGCAGCAGGACCCACAGTCGAACTACCTCGCGCGTCTGGCGTTTCCGGAGAAAGCCACCGAACTGCGCATCGAAATCGATCTGGTCGCTGAAATGTCGGTGCTGAACCCGTTTGATTTTTTTGTTGATGCCTACGCGCAACAATTTCCCTTCAAATACCTGCCCGATCTGGCGCGTGAGCTGGCACCTTATCTGGCGACCCAACCCGTCAAGCCCAAATTCAAGCAGTATGTCCAGGAAACCAAGGCCTTGGTGGCGGCGAAAAAAATGCCGCTGAACGATTTTCTGGTCGCGGTCAATCAGCGCCTGCAAAAGGATATCCGCTATCTGGTGCGGATGGAACCCGGCGTGCAGAGCCCGGAGCGTACGCTCGAACTCGCAGCAGGTTCGTGCCGTGATACCGGCTGGCTGTTGGTGCAATTGTTTCGCCATCTCGGCCTCGCCGCCCGCTTCGTCTCCGGCTATTTGATCCAGCTCAAGCCGGATGTCAAATCGCTCGACGGCCCCTCCGGCAGCGAAGTCGATTTCACCGACCTGCATGCCTGGTGTGAGGTCTATTTGCCCGGTGCCGGCTGGATCGGTCTCGATCCGACTTCGGGTCTGTTGGCTGGCGAAGGCCACATTCCGCTTGCCTGCTCGCCCGAGCCCTCGTCGGCCGCGCCGATCAGCGGTGGCCACGACGAGGCAGAAGTCGAGTTCTCGCACTCGATGAAGGTCGAGCGCGTGTGGGAAGCGCCGCGCGTCACCAAACCGTACACCGAAGAGCAGTGGCACGACATCGACGCACTTGGCCGTAGCATCGACATCGACCTGAAAAAGCACGACGTCCGCCTGACCCAAGGGGGTGAGCCAACCTTCGTTTCGGTCGACGACCGCGACGGAAAAGAGTGGAATACCGATGCGCTCGGCCCGACGAAACGCAAGCTGGGAGCGGGTCTCCTGGCGAAGCTCAAAGCCAAGTACGCACCGTTTGGCTTGCTGCACTACGGCCAGGGCAAGTGGTATCCGGGTGAGCAATTGCCGCGCTGGTCGCTCAATCTGTACTGGCGCAAGGATGGCGAACCGATTTGGAAAGACACATCCCTCTTCGCGGATGAAAACAAAGACTACGGCGTGACTGAAGAGCAGGCCAGAGAATTTCTCGCTAGCATTGCAAAAAAACTTTCACTCGATCCGAAATACATTTTCCCGGCGTACGAAGACGTTTGGTACTACCTCTGGCGCGAGCGCAAGCTGCCGGTCAACGTCGATCCGTTCGACGCGCGGCTCGACGACGAGATGGAACGCGAACGTCTGCGCAAAGTGTTTTCGCAACAACTCGACAAGGTGATCGGTTTCGTCTTTCCAGTTGCGCGCAGCGAGCGCGGCCCGGCGCGCTGGCAAACCGGCCAGTGGTTTTTACGCGCTGAGCGCTGCTATCTGGTGCCGGGCGATTCGCCGGTCGGCTATCGCATTCCACTCGACTCACAGCCGTGGGCGGACAAGCATGACTACCCCTACCAGCATCAACCGGATCAAACCCAGCCGTTTCCACCGCTGCCGGTCTACCGGCGCATCCGCCAACTGGCGCAGAGCGACGCAATGTCACCGGCGGCAGGCGCCGCCTGGGTCGACGCGGAGATCGACCCGTATCGCACCATGGCATCAGAACACGAACTCGATCCACTCCTCGGGTTTGGCGGTGTCGCCGGTTTGAAGAAACGCGAAGCCGCGCGCCTGACCCGAAAATTTCCTACCCCAGACGCAACGCCGCAAGACCATCAATCAGCCGGCTGGATCACCCGCACCTCGATGTGCGTCGAGGTACGCCAAGGCAAGCTCTACCTCTTCATGCCGCCGGTGGTACAGCTTGAGGACTATCTCGAAATCGTCGCCGCCATCGAAGCGACGGCGGAGGCGATGAAGCTGCCGGTGATCCTCGAAGGCTACGAGCCGCCACGCGACCCGCGCATCACGGTGCTGCGCGTCACCCCCGACCCCGGCGTCATCGAAGTCAACATTCAGCCGGCCAAGAGCTGGGCCGAATTGTCTGACCTCACCACTTATCTCTACGACTCGGCGTTCGAGACCCGGCTGTCGACCGAGAAGTTCATGCTCGATGGCCGTCATGTTGGCACCGGCGGCGGCAATCACTTCGTGCTCGGGGCAGAGACGCCGACCGACTCGCCGTTCCTGCGCCGCCCCGATTTGCTGGCAAGCATGATCGGCTACTGGCACAACCATCCGGCGCTCTCTTACCTGTTCTCCGGCATGTTCA
>JAYVSR010000233.1:0-8506 GCA_043775155.1 Burkholderiales bacterium
GCGTTGATCGTCAATCAACGACACGGCGGCGAGCACTGCCGCCAGCGCGGTTTCCGGCCACGGCCACGCGCCTTGCAGCAGGGTAGTGGCGAGTGCTGCGCAGAGCAGGCCTGCGAGCAAGCCCAGGCCGCCTGTGCGTGGCACCGGGTTGATGTGAAGTGAGCGCTCGTTCGGCTGGTCGATCGCGAGCGGCCAGCGGTGCGCCAGCATCAGCGCAATCACCGCTGCGGCAGCGCCGGACGCGATAGCGGCGGCGAGCCAGACGAGACCCAGGTGCGGTTCGGTGTTTACGGTGTTCACGCTTTGCTCACGCTCTGGCGAATCTCAGATCGGCCGGGCGGCACCGCTGCCAACTGCGCTGCCAACCGCGCCGCCAAATGCGCCGGCAAGTGCGCGCGGATCGCGGCGATTTGCAGCGCCACCACCTTAGATTCGTCATACAGCGCCAGCGCGCGTGCGCGACCGGCCAGGCCCATACGCGCGCGCAATGGTGCGTCGCCAATCAACGTCGTGAAGGCCTGCGCCAGTGCGGCGGCATCGCGCACCGGCACGAGCAGGCCGGTGTCGCCCGCGACCACCTCTTCGCGCGAGCCGCGAATATTCGTCGCCACCACTGGTTTGGCCATCAGCATCGCTTCGATGATGGTGATTGGCATGCCTTCGCGGTACGAGGGCAGGGTGAAAACATCCATCGCTGCCAGGAGATCAGGGATGTCGCTGCGCAGGCCGGTGAAGATCAGGCGCTCGCCGAGCGCGGTTTTTGCAGCCGCAACCTGTGCCTCGATGCCGGCCGCATGATCGCTCGGCAAGCGCTCTCCCACCGCAATGAAATAGGCTGGAAACCCTTGTGCCACAACGGTTTTCGCTGCATCGATAAATTCGCCATAGCCTTTTTCCGCGACCATGCGCCCGACCATGCCGATGGCCACCGCGCCGGCCGGGATGCCAAATGCGTCGCGCAGACGCGCGCGCGCATCGGTGTGCGTCGGGTCGAAGCGTTTGGGATTGACGCCGTTACCGATCGCGAGCAAGCGTTCCTTCGGGATGAAATTTTTTGCCAGCGCGGTGCGCGCATCTTCTTGGCTGACGGTAAACAATAAATCAGTGAGCTTGGCACCGAGCCGTTCGAGCGCGGTGAAGACCGCTTTAGGCGCGGGCTTCATGTCATCGTGAAAATAAAATCCGTGTGCGGTGTACACCACCAGTGGAATGCCGGTGATGCGCGCGGCGATGCGGCCAAGCAGCGCTGCGACCGGCGTGTGCGTGTGCAGCACATCAAATTGTTCGCGGCGGAACAGGCGGATCAGGCGCCAGAGCGAAATCGCGTGTTTGAACGGATTGAGGCCGCGCGCAATCGGCACTATTTCTATCGCATAGCCCGCCTGGCGCATGGCGGGCACGAACGAGCCATCTGAGCACACAGCAGTCACGCCCCATCCCTCCGCACGCATGCCGTCAATCAGCGGCGTGATGAAGTGCTTGAGGGTGAAATCGACTGCGCAGAGCTGGCAGATTTTGAGCGGCATCGGTGCGTTGGCCCGGATGAAAGAGCGCCTACAAACGTATAATTATAGGCAGTCCCTTGTAGGTGGCCTCCCTTATAGGCAGTCGTCTCTTTGTAGGCAACCCTTAACCCTTTGGACTCGCCTGTCCCTGCTCCAACCCGCTTGCTCCGGCTGGCGGTCGCCATGCCGTGCTGCAAGGCCTGCGGCAAATGTAAGCGGCGATCCGCGCTCAAATACCGCACCGATATTTCAAACGCACCGCAATTCCATTCCACTCATGAAAATTCTGGTGACCGGCGCGGCCGGCTTTATCGGCATGCACGTAGCAGAGCGTCTGCTCGCGCGCGGCGATCAGGTGACGGGGCTCGACAGCCTCAATGATTATTACGACGTAAAGCTCAAAGAAGCGCGCCTGGAGCGGCTCTCCGGGCAGTCAGGTTTCCGGTTCACGCATCTTGATGTCGCGGATCAGGCCGGCATGGCAGCGCTGTTTGAACACGCAGGCTTTGAGCGCGTGGTGCATCTGGCGGCGCAGGCGGGGGTACGCTATTCGCTGCAAAATCCGCAAGCCTACGTCGCCGCCAATCTCGCCGGGTTCGTCAACGTGCTAGAGGGCTGCCGGCATGCGGGAGGCCGCGATCAAGGCATTGGAACCCGCGACGGCGGCGTCGGCCATCTGGTGTTCGCCTCGAGCTCCAGTGTGTACGGCGGCAATACGCGCCTGCCGTTTTCCGAGCATGACAACATTGATCATCCGGTCAGCCTGTATGCGGCGACGAAGAAATCAAACGAACTGATGGCCCATGCTTATAGCCATTTGTTCAGATTGCCGGTGACGGGCTTGCGCTTTTTCACCGTCTACGGGCCGTGGGGCCGGCCGGATATGGCGCTGTTCCTGTTTGCCAAGGCGATTCTCGAAGGCCGGCCGATTGACGTGTTCAATCACGGCCGCATGCAACGTGACTTCACCTATATCGATGATATCGCCGAAGGCGTGATCCGGGTGCTCGACAAACCAGCCGCACCGGATGCCGCGTTCGACGCGGCGGCACCCGACCCGGCCACCAGCAATGCACCGTACCGCGTGTTCAATATCGGCAACCATCAGCCGGTCGAGTTGATGACCTATATCGAGACGCTGGAGCAGAACCTGGGACGGGTGGCGCAAAAGAATTTTCTCCCATTGCAGGCGGGCGACGTGCCGGCCACTAACGCGGACACCACCGCTTTGCGCGACTGGACCGGCTTTGCGCCCGCCACCAGTGTCAAGGATGGTATCGCGCGCTTTGTCGCGTGGTACCGTGAGTACTATCGGGTTTAATGGCTAGTGAATAGCCGGGTTTGAGGTCGGATAATGAGCGTGCAGGCAGGTTCAGTAGCAGGGCAGGAAGTCGTCGCGGTCGTCGGCCTGGGTTACGTTGGGTTGCCGCTGGCGGTGGCGTTCGGGCGCCAGGTGCGCACCATCGGCTTCGATGTGTCTGCTGCCAAAGTCGCCGCGTATCGCCAGTATATTGACCCGACCGGCGAAGTGTCTACCGGGGAATTACTCGCAGCAGTGCATCTGGAAGTCACCACCGATCCCGCATTGTTGAAACAAGCAACTGCCATCATCATCGCCGTGCCGACACCGGTAGATTTGGCGCATCAACCTGATTTTGGCCCGCTGATTGGCGCATCCATAACGGTTGGTGCGCAGTTGCTGCCCGGCGCGGTCGTGGTGTATGAATCAACCGTCTACCCCGGCGCTACCGAGGAAGTTTGCATCCCGGTGCTCGAACAATACTCAAAGCTCAAGTGGCGCAGCGATTTTCACGTCGGCTACTCGCCTGAGCGCATCAACCCAGGCGACCGCGAGCACACGCTGACGAAAATCATCAAGGTGGTGGCGGGCGATGATGCGGCCACGCTGGAGCGCGTTGCCGCGCTCTATAGCTCGGTGATTGACGCCGGGGTGCATCGCGCGGCATCGATCAAGGTGGCGGAAGCGGCCAAGGTGATCGAGAACACCCAGCGTGATCTTAATGTCGCGTTGATGAACGAATTGGCGATTATTTTTGACCGCCTTGGCATCGATACGCTCGATGTGCTCAAGGCGGCCGGGACCAAGTGGAATTTTCTGCCGTTCCGTCCCGGTCTGGTGGGCGGGCATTGCATCGGCGTCGATCCTTACTACCTTACTTACAAAGCCGAGACTGTCGGTTATCACCCCGAGGTGATTCTCGCAGGGCGACGGATTAACGACGGCATGGGTAAATTCATCGCCCAGAAAACGGTCAAGCTAATGATCGCGACAGGTGTTTCTCTCAAGGGCGCGAAGGTTAACGTGCTGGGGCTGGCGTTCAAGGAAAACTGCCCCGATCTGCGCAATTCGCGCGTGCCGGACATCATCGCTGAGTTGCTCAGTTACGGGCTGGAGGTGAGTGTGCATGATCCGGCGGCGGATGCGGGCGAGGCGAAGCACGAATATGGGATCGTGCTCACAGAATGGGAAAAACTTCCTTTGGCCGACGCTATCATCATTGCCGTCGCGCATAGTGAATATGCCGCGCTGCCGATGAGCGAGTATCGGGCTCGCCTTGCGGGGCCGGGCGTGATCGCTGACGTCAAGGGCGCGCTTGATTGCGAGGCTGCTGCCGGGGCGGTTGCGGCTTATTGGCGCCTTTGAAGCGCAGACTGCCAACAACATGAATCACCGTGCTTCTGGTCTCGAGGCGTTTTATGCCGCTTGGTCTGACAAGGACCGTGCCGCAATCGAATTCGATGTGGCCGCAGCGCAGCGCAAGGTGGAGGCTATTCTCGTTGGCTTGCCGGCCACTGCGCTCGAAGGCATCGGCAGCGTGGTAGAAATCGGTTGTGGTTATGGCCGCTTCCTCTCTGTGCTCAAGGAGCGGATGGGGTTGTCTTCCGCGCATGGTTTAGACTTCTCGGCCAGCGCGGTTGACTACGCTCAGGCGCATTTTGCTGGACCCGGCATTGCCTTCCATCGTGCTGCCTCTCTAGATCCTGCAAGCACGGCCGCGCAAGTCCGGGAAGTGTCGGGCTCAAAGATTGATTGCATCGCACTGATTGATGTGCTGGAACACATTCCGGATGCAGCCGCTTTTATTCAGGCGCTGGCAGCGGTTTGTCCGTTGTTTCTGATCAAGCTGCCGGTTGAGTCTTCGCTGTTCGATAACTATTGCACGCCGAAGGAATACCCCGGCAGCCGCCATAGCAACGGGCATGTGCGCGAATTTGATGCCAACAATGTGCATTACTTTGTGCGGGAGCTTGGATTGACCCCGTTGGCTGAGCAGCTTTATGTGTACGCCATGACAGACTCCGTACCCCAGACGCCAGCGGGAACATCGGTGAAGGGGAGGGTGTTCCGGGCGGGGGTTCTGGTGTTCAAGTCGGCAATGCGGCTGCTGTTGCCCCGCAAGTGGTTTTTGCGTCTAATTGGCGGCGGCGGCTATTATTGCGTGGCACGGTTTGACGCGCAGTTTGTGCTGCGACGGTAGAAAACGGGAGGAGTCTATTGGAACACGCGTTGTTCACCGGCGGTGCCGGATTCACCGGTCAGGCATTGATCAAACGCTTCATTGCATGCGGATTGCGGACGCGCACATTGCCGCCAAGCCTGGCATCATGAAGGTCCACGAGGAGCAGCCATATGGATGCATATGGCAATTGCCGCACAGCGAAGCGCACAAGCACGACACCATGTTTGTACCGCGGTTTCACGGCATGACGGAAGCGGCCGTGGCACGCGTGGCCATCGCATTTTCGACATCCAAAAATTGATCTGGATTATGCGAATCGTCCTGTTTCCTTTTGGCGGCAATGCTCGCGAGGCGGTTGCGACAATCGAAGCGTTGAACGCCGCTGGGGGGCAAATCGAAATTTGCGGATTTCTTGACGACAACCACACTGAAATCACGCGTTCTAGCCTGCCGATGCTGGGAGGGCGCGATGCTTGGCCGAAAAAGTGGAAGGGTCATGCAAAGTTGCTTGCCGCCCCAGGCGGGCCGGCGAACTACCTTTCGCGGGCGGTACTGATCGAATCGTTCGACGCCGGCGCGTCAGATTGGGCGCAAATAGTCGACCCGACGGCCAGAATAGCTTCGTCCGCCCGAATCGGTTTGAACACTATGATTCAGGCGCATTGCTTTATTGGGGTGGAATCCCGCATAGGCGACCACTGTGTGCTGCTTCCAAGTACGGTTGTTTCTCACGATAGCAGCGTCGGAGACCACACCATGATCGGTGCGCATTCGTCGATTTCAGGAGATGTCGTAATTGGCAGAAATTGCTACATCGGTGCATCAAGTAGTATCCACCAAGGCGTGCGCATTGGTGACGGAGCCTTGGTCGGCATTGGCGCAAACGTGATCCGGGATGTACCCGCGCGCGCAATGGTGGTCGGCAACCCGGCACGCTTGCTGCGCAAGCGACCATGATCTGGATCGCGGCGAGCATTGCCCTGCACTTGGGCGCGCTGGTGCTGCTCAAAATGATCGTAATGCAAGGTCGTCCCGACGCTTATGCACTTTCTGGTCATCGCCGCATTTGCTGCGTTGGTGGCGCAGCGCCTAGTGTGGCAACTGGAGATCAAGGGATCACGCGCTCAGGAGAGGGAGTGGTCTTGGTATTCCAATACTGAGGCCAGTGACCGTTGGCGCGATTGATCCGCAAAGCGAGCATGTACTCGATGTTGGCTGCGCGCCACCAAGCGCCGTGGCGCTTGGTGGCGCTGCTTAAAGTTAAAATACGGGTTTTGTGCTTGCGGATCAATCGCGAATATTCGTTCACTGTCAATTTCCGCGACTGGTGCATTTGGCAGCAATGATGAATGCCATAGTCGTATCGGTTCCGCAGCAGTACTTTGAAAATTACCGAGCCAGTATCTGAGGCCAACTTGGCATGGTGGCTTCATCGTAGCATCTTGGACTGGTGGAGATAGCATGGCAAAAACGTGTAACGAAAGTTTCCAGGACCGCTTCGACCGGATCGAAGCGCATGTTTTGCCGCTGATTGAGGCGGGGTGGTTGGGGGAATACTGGTTCCACTATGCCAAGATGATCTCGATGCAGATACGCAGTTCGGGTTGTGAGCCATTTTCTGAAGGTGCATATCTTGCGGATACGTTCAGCGGAGGATCTGCCAATGGGGTAGCTGACTTGGCAAACCTCGAAAAACGCAAGATCGCCTACCGGTTAGCGCGAAAGTTGCAAGGTGCGTTGGTCCGGCTTCCCGACTGGCGCCTGTTCCGCAGACTTTGGAGTTGGAGCTTTGACACCAGACGCGCGGCGCACCACGGTTCAATTGCGGCCCTTCACTACGAAACACTGGTGGCCTATGCGGCGGAATTATTTGATGAGCAAGTGCGAAAGTACGATCTGCGATCTCCGGCAATCTATGGTACAGACAGAGTGCTGGTTGGTGGGAGATGGCTCAGTTTTCGGACTCTTCTGCACTTCAATACATTCTTGCGGCTGCTGGATATATTGCCGTCGAAACCGAGCACTATTTTAGAGATCGGAGCTGGGTCAGGAGAGTTGGCGCGGATTTTTCTCTCATCCGGCTTTACCAAAGCATACGTTATTGTGGACATTCCCCCGACGCTGGCATTCTCGCAGGAACTGATGATCAGGGAATTTGGGACTGATCGAGTGAGTGTATTTGATCCGAAACGGCAAACTGTTGACCTGAGCGGTGAGAGGATTGTCTGTTCGCTTCTTACACCGGATCAATTGCATTTGGTGCCAGCTTTTGATCTTGGACTCAATATTGCATCTTTTGGGGAGATGGATGCCGGTATCGTGTCGCGCTACGTCGATATGCTCAAAGTTTGCGGCTTTGAGGAATTCGTTTCAATAAATCAGCGCATCGGAAAACAAGGCAACCGACACAAAATCGGCCAATTGGAATACGAGCAATGGATGGCTCCTGAGTACGCTGTCTGCAATCACTTTTCTTTTAGCGCATATCTACCAAAACGAAAACTAGAACCCGATGCCCCGGGACAGCCGGGGTATCAGCTGCTTCATTTTGGCCGTCGGCGATGAATGGCATCGAATCTGGTGCGGTTTTCGAATCTGGCGCGGTTTTCCCGTTATCTGTGGTGAGGCCGTATCCGACGCCGTTCCGGTGGACTGCAGAGAGTTCAAGGGGCGGGATGGAACCGCATTTAATTGGAATACCGGAACAACCGGACTGCAGATAACAACTTGGCGGCATACATGCGACGTGTGTTGGTGACAGGAGGTACAGGATTTATTGGTGCAGCGTTGTGCCGGGCGCTCACACGGGCGAATTTCGAGGTTATTTCGCTGGGAACGGCGGATGGCGATATCGTTGATCACCAGATACTGGCAGATACCTCAGATATGTTGGTCGATCATGTATTTCATCTGGCAGCCAAAACTTTTGTTCCTGATAGCTGGAAGAATTCTCAAGAATATTTCCGAATAAATGTAGGCGGCATTTATTCTGTTCTTCGCTTTTGCGCACGCAGGCGGATCCCAGTTACCTGTGTGAGTGCCTATGTCTATGGAGATCATGGCGGCATCCCGATCGATGAAAACGTTAAACCAGATCCGCAAAACCCGTACGCGCTTAGTAAATTGATGGCTGAAGAGGTCTGTGCGTTTTTTGCTAGAACCAGCGGTCTTCGTTGTACGATCGTTCGTCCCTTTAATGTTTACGGGCCTGGGCAAAATGCCGATTTTTTGGTTCCAGCGATCGTCAATCAGTGTTTTTCGGGGGGCGGTGAGCGGGTGATCAAAGTCAACGATTTGGCACCGATGCGAGACTATCTTTACATTGAGGATCTGGTGGACTTCTTGCTCTTGAGCTTGGCGACTGTTCCGCAGGGGGTAGAAATTTACAATCTGGGCAGCGGTCGCGCCCGTAGCGTCGCTGAAGTCATTGATGTCGTCGCGCAAACCATGGGTATAAAGCCACAGGTTTTGGGGTCGGGGGTTGTGCGGACTAACGAGATCATGTGTACCGTGGCGAAT
>JAYVSR010000234.1:0-2344 GCA_043775155.1 Burkholderiales bacterium
CAGAAGGGCGTGGCGAATTCGATCCTCATCAAGGTTAACCAGATCGGCACGCTCTCGGAGACATTTGCCGCGATCGAGATGGCCAAGCGCGCCAATTACACCGCCGTCATCTCACACCGTTCAGGCGAAACCGAAGACACGACGATTGCCGATATCGCTGTCGCCACCAACGCCATGCAAATCAAAACCGGCTCGGCATCACGCTCGGATCGGATGGCGAAATACAACCAGTTGCTGCGGATTGAAGAAGAGCTGGGTGATGCGGCTAGCTATCCGGGCAAGTCGGCTTACTACAACTTACGTTAAGGGGTGAGGCGTGACGAGTGAGGTTGACCGAACGTGAGATTTTTGCCGCACACGTTGATCGTGCTCATTCTTGCCATTCAATATCCACTCTGGATCGGCAAAGGCAGCTGGCTGCGCGTGTGGGACGTAAACAAACAACTCACGGAACAGAAGAATAAGAACACCACGCTCGCCCAGCGCAACGCCGGGCTCGATGCGGATGTGCGGGATCTCAAAGAAGGCTTGGTGGCGGTGGAAGAGCGCGCTAGAGTCGAGCTAAATATGATCAAGCCGAACGAAACGTACTACCAGGTGCTTGAAAAGACAAAGCCGAAACTCTAGGATTGGCGGGCGGTTTTGAGCATAAATGGTTGGAAGTACCCGCCAAATAAGGAGTTTGTGCTAGTTGCTTTGATTGGCTAAATTCTCAAGTTGTGCGTGCCGGAAAACGTGAAAGTGTTAGTGGGGGGTGTTATGCGGCATGGTGCGACTCAAGTCATTGATCAAAAAGAATTTTCCTTCGCCGGGTGTGGCATGGTGGGGAGACAGCGTGGAACGGTAGGGAGACTCTGTGATCCCTACATTTAGTTAGGCGACTCGCACCACCATGGCTTTCGGCGATCGATTCACACCAGCAACGTGGACGGCTCTAGATGGCATTGGCACTCAATGGCGTCTTTTGTCGTTTTCTCAACGAACAGCTCCCACATGGGAGAAGTACTGGAGTGATCATCGCGAGTACTGGGGAATCGACGACCCAGAAGCAAGAAAATTCAGACCTTGGTTCTGGGAGACGTATAGCCCGGAATCCTTTCTCGCAAACGCGCGAGAAGAGTACGAAGTATCAGTTAATCACTACCAATGTTGGAACGGTCTTTGCAAAGTTGACGAAACAGTTGAGGTCATCCCTATCTCTCGGAGTGTCATCATTCTTTCTAAGGACTGGAAGGGTCAAGTTTCAGATCATTCGGACCTTGAGGTGGAGATATATCAGGCCCACTTCGCGCTCTTGATTCCAACTACCTTTGCATGCGAAATTTTCTCCTACGGGACGATTACCATTCCGCTGGGAAGCGTCCCTCACCAAATGGGCGAGCGCGCTGGTAGTCACCGAATTCGCCACAACCAAGCGAAGTTCAACAAACCTCAGAGCTTTAAAATTGCACATGATCAAGCTGCCGGTCGCATCAAGCTGTGGGATGCTGAGTTTCAAATCTGCAACCATTCACAAGCCACCACCAAAGCAGGACTTCCACGCCGCTAATGCGTAACACTAAGGTCAAGTCGTTCGCTTCGCTCTCTGGGACAGCGCAAAAGTGCGCGGCCCATTAACTTGTTCGTTATGGGGCTTTCTAAAATGAGTCGCCACCTTATTCAACAGGTAATAGACCTGAAGAAACGCCTCCGCGAAGAAGAGCATGCTCTTGATACGAAGGCGCGCGAGATTTATGAGCGCGAGCCCTGGGTGAAAGATCCGATGCGCGACCCGCTTGACCTTATGCCAGAGGAAGCGGAAACGAAGGCAAATTTCCTCGACCTTGAGGCAAAACAACTCGCGATAAAGCTGAAACTTAATCGTGCGCAACTGTTTGGCTTGCGCCACTCAAAAGGTGTGGCTAGGCCCTGTATCGCTTGTTTCGTTGATCATGGTGAAGTCCTCAATATGCAGTCGGTAGAGCCGACAATTCTCGGCACTACTCTATTTCGTTGCAAGCGTTGCAGCCACGAACTTCGGGAATTTTAGCCATATCACCCACCCCTGGTCTCACAAAAAAGGGGTCAGCGACGATTTTTCTCTTTTAGAAAATCAATATCCCGCTGCCCCCTTTGATTTACTTCTTGACCAAGTCAACGCGGCGGTTCTTGGCACGGCCGTCGTCGGTACGGTTGTCAGCAACCGGACTGGTTTGGCCGTAGCCTGTGGCGCTCAAGCGCGCAGCGGCAATGCCCTTGTCGGTCAAATACTTCATGACAGCTTTGGCGCGCCCTTCCGACAGGGTCTTGTTGGCATCGGCATTGCCGACATTGTCGGTGTGGCCGCCGACTTCCAGTTTCAGCG
>JAYVSR010000235.1:0-7525 GCA_043775155.1 Burkholderiales bacterium
AAAAACAATCAATTAATCTCCGCCCGCCCTCTTGACAAGGCGAAAAAAAGGGGGCTGGAGGCCCCCTTGAAACAAGCACTTAGGCGGTGCTTGTGGTTCGGTTGCGTCGGCGTCAGCCGAGCCGCGCTGGCGCGTTACGCCGCACCCAATCCGTCGTCGGCGGTGATCGCCGCACCATTAACAAAACCCGATCCATCGGACGCGAGCAGCATCAACACGCCGTCCAGGTCTTCCGGTTTCCCGACCCGGCGGCGCGGCAGCATGGCAACCAGCTTTTGCCCGGCCTCAGACTCAAAATGCGCGGCGTTGATCTCGGTGACGATGTAACCGGGGCAAATCGCGTTGACGTTGATGCCGTAGCGGCCCCACTCCACTGCCATCGCCCGCGTCATCTGCACCACTGCTGCTTTTGACATGCAGTAGACCGACAATTGCGGCATCACTTTTAAGCCGGCGACCGAGGCGATGTTGATAATCCGGCCAGCTGTTTTTTGCGCAATCATCACTTTAGCGGTTTGCTGGGCGACAAAAAACGCACCTTTGGTGTTGGTGCTCATCACGTAGTCGTAGTCTTCTTCGGTCGTGTCGGTGATCCGAGAGGTCGCCGACACACCCGAGTTATTGACCAAAATGTCGATCTTTTTGAAATCACGCTCGACCTGCGCGATGCAGGCGCGAATGCTGGCGACATTGGTGACGTCGAGCGGGTAGACATGCGCTTCGCCGCCTTCAGAGTCGATCTCGGCGCGCAGCTCTTTCAGGCGGTCCATCCGCCGCGCCGCGAGAGCCACCGTTGCGCCGGCACTGGCCAGCACTTTCGCAAATCGCGCGCCCAAGCCGCTGGAGGCACCCGTGACCAACGCGACCTTGCCGGATAAATCGATTTCGTATGCCATATCTGATTTGCTTCAGTTGAGGGAAGGCCGGAGTGTAATGGCAATCCGCGTTGCGCAATCGCTTGAGTGCAGTGCCGCTACAATTCGCGCTCGCTTTACCCGCATCGCGCTGGTCGCCATCCAACGCCACCTTCCCCCCCTCACTTTTTCGAGCCGCCCGCAATTGACCTCCGCCCTCTTCTCCTCGATCAAACTCGGCCAGCTTGAGTTGGCCAATCGCATTGTTGTTTCGCCAATGTGCCAGTACTCCGCCGTCGATGGCAGCGCACAGGACTGGCATCTGATTCACTTGGGTCAAATGGCCATGTCCGGCGCGGGATTGTTGTTCATCGAGGCCACTGCGGTCTCCGCCGAAGGCCGCATCACGCCGGGTTGCCTTGGTCTCTACTCAGACGCAAACGAAGCCGCGCTCGCGCGCGTGCTCGCAGCCGTGCGACCGTACGCCAGCACCTTGATCGGCATGCAGATCGGCCACGCCGGGCGCAAGGCGTCCAGCCGTGAGCCTTGGAACGGCGGGCAGTTGATCCCGCAAGGCGAGCCAGACGCGTGGACACCCGCAGGCCCCTCCGCCCTCTCGCATATGCCGGGCGAAGCGCCGGTACATGAGATGACGCACGCCGAAATCGACGAGGTGATCGCGCAGTTTGTGGCGACCGCCCAACGCGCAGACCGCCTCGGGATTGAAGCGCTCGAACTGCACGGCGCCCACGGCTATTTGCTGCACTCATTCCTCTCACCCGTTGCCAATCAACGCACCGACGAATACGGTGGCGTGCTGGAAAACCGCATGCGCCTCCCGCTTGAAGTGTTCGACGCCGTGCGCGCCGCGTGGCCCGCGCACAAGCCGCTCGGCGTGCGCATCTCTGCATCGGACTGGGTCGAAGGCGGATGGGACGTAGAGCAGTCGATTGCATTGTCGAAAGCACTCTACGCACGTGGCTGCAACTGGATCGATTGTTCGTCCGGCGGCGTTGCCCCGGCGCTACAAAAAATCACGCTTGGCCCCGGCTATCAAGTCCCGTTCGCCGAAGCAATCCGCAAAGCCGTACCCGGCCTGCCGATTATCGCGGTGGGCCTGATCACCGATCCGCATCAGGCCGAAGAAATTGTCGCTTCCGGCAAGTCTGACATGGTGGCAATGGCGCGCGCGATGCTCTACAACCCGCGCTGGCCCTGGCATGCCGCAGCCGCTCTGGGAGCCACTGTCAGCGCACCCAAGCAATATTGGCGCTGCGCGCCGCGCGAGTTTCCCGATGTGTTGGGCAAGGTCAAAACCGGGCAGCGCTAAAGCGGCTGACCTGAAGAATGCGCCACGCATGACCGCCCCCTTTCGATTGCAGCCGCTAGCCGCACTGCGCAAAATCACCCGCTAGAACAGATCTGGAGAAACACCATGACCCGCGAAGTGATGGAATACGATGTGTTGATCGTCGGCGGCGGCCCAGCCGGCTTAGCCACGGCAATCCACCTCAAGCAACGCGCTGCGGAAAAAGGCAGCGAGATCAACGTCTGCCTGATCGAAAAAGGCTCGGAGATCGGCGCGCACATTCTCTCGGGCGCCGTGATGGACCCGATTGCGATCAACGAGTTGTGGCCAACCTGGAAAGCCGATGGCGCACCGCTCAACCAGCTGGTCACCGAAGACCGCTTCTTGTTTCTCTCCGAAGGCGGCGGCTTTAAAGTGCCGAACTTCGCCCTGCCCGGCAATTTTCAAAACCACGGTAATTACATCATCTCGCTCGGCAATCTATGCCGCTGGCTCGGGCAAAAGGCCGAAGCACTCGGGGTCGAGCTCTACGCTGGCTTCGCCGGTGCTGAAGTGCTGTTCAACGAAACCGGGGCGGTCAAAGGCGTTGCCACCGGCAACATGGGGGTTGGCCGCGATGGGCAACCGACGGACGCGTTTCAGGAAGGCATGGAGCTGCACGCCAAGTACACCGTGTTCGCCGAAGGTTGCCGCGGCCATCTTGGCAAGCAGTTGATGGCGCACTACAAGCTCAATGAAGCCAGCGACCCACAGGTCTACGGCATCGGCTTCAAAGAGTTGTGGGAAGTTGATCCGAAGCAGCACACCCCGGGGCTGGTGCTGCACAGCGCTGGCTGGCCGCTCAACACCTCTACCTACGGCGGCTCATATCTGTATCACCTCGAAAATAATTTGGTGTCAGTCGGCTTCGTCGTCGGCCTGGCCTACGAGAACCCATACCTTTCACCGTTTGAAGAGTTTCAGCGCTACAAGCTGCACCCGATGATCAAGCCATTTTTCGAAGGCGGCAAGCGCGTCGCCTACGGTGCGCGCGCGATCACCGCTGGCGGCTTGCTGTCACTGCCCAAGCTCAGCTTCCCCGGCGGCGCACTGGTCGGCGACGACGCCGGCTTTCTCAATGCCTCGCGCATCAAGGGCAGCCACGCCGCGATCAAAAGCGGCATGCTGGCAGCCGATGCGGCATTTGAAGCAGTGGCTGCGGGCCGCGCGCACGACGAGTTGGCGGCCTACCCGGCAGCGTTCAAATCGAGCTGGCTGCACACCGAATTGAACAAATCGCGCAACTTCAAACAATGGATGAGCAAGGGTCTCTACACCGGTACTTTGATGGTTGGGATCGAGCAAAAAGTGTTTGGCGGCAACGTGCCGTGGACCCTTCATCACCAACACGCGGATCACGAGCGCCTCAAACTCGCGAGCCAGTTCGAGCCGATTGCCTACCCCAAACCGGATGGCAAGATTACTTTCGACCGCTTGTCCTCAGTATTCATCTCGAACACCAACCACGAGGAGAATCAGCCGATTCACCTCACGCTCAAGGATGCGTCGATTCCAGTCAGTGTGAATCTTGCGCAATACGCCGGGCCAGAGGCGCGCTATTGCCCGGCGGGCGTGTACGAGTTCGTGAAAAGCGATGACAACACCGACCGGCTACAAATCAACGCGCAAAACTGCGTGCATTGTAAAACC
Source organism: Burkholderiales bacterium (assembly GCA_043775155.1). GTDB lineage: Bacteria > Pseudomonadota > Gammaproteobacteria > Burkholderiales > JAEUOS01 > CANJDH01. The sequence continues at coordinate 3,853 of JAYVSR010000235.1, forward strand.
TGCGACATCAAAGACCCCACCCAAAACATCGTCTGGGTGGTGCCGCAAGGCAGCGAAGGGCCAAATTATCCGGGCGGGATGTAGAGCCAAGGGGAGTATCGCCTAGAACGGCTCCTGCCGACAGTTTTCAGCCATCGCCCCGAGACGCTCCAGTACTGGCATGAGAGGCTCCAATGGGAGGAAAAAACACGATACCCCCAATTTTTTTCCGTCGTACCCCCAACCATACCCCCAAATGTTGCCGGATTGCAATACCCCTAGTTGGACGTTACTAAACAAAAAACCCGCGATCCTAGAGGGGAATCGCGGGTTTTGAAGGACTTCTTTGGACTACTTGAAACATACTATTGGCGGAGACGGAGGGATTCGAACCCTCGATACAGTTATTCGCCGTATAACGCCTTAGCAGGGCGCCGATTTCAGCCGCTCATCCACATCTCCGAAGGCTTAAGCGAATTATAAGGTGTTCATGCGGCGTCCGCACCACTATCCCCATTTTTTCGCCGTTTTTTTCCCGCACATCAACTCGCCTGATCGAGACCGAACGCTTTGTGCAGCGCGCGCACGGCGAGCTCCATGTATTTGTCGTCGATCACTACCGAAATTTTGATTTCGGAGGTGGAGATCATCTGGATGTTGATGCCCTCTTCCGACAGCGTGCGAAACATCTGGCTGGCGATGCCGGCGTGGGTACGCATACCGACGCCGACCATTGACACTTTGGCGACCTTGTCGTCGCCCTTGATGTCGGCGGCGTTAATCGCGCCCTTCACTTTACTGTTGAGCACCTCGACTGCCTTGGCGTATTCGTTGCGATGCACGGTGAAAGAAAAATCCGTCAGTCCGTTGACGCTGGCGTTCTGAATGATCATGTCAACGTCGATGTTGGCGTCGCCCACTGGCCCCAAAATTTGATATGCGATGCCGGGGCGATCCGGTACCCCTTGAATCGTGATTTTGGCTTCGTCGCGGTTAAACGCGATGCCGGAAATAACAGCTTGTTCCATGTTCTGGTCTTCCTCAAACGTAATCAGGGTGCCGGACTTCGCTTCCACGTCCAGCGGGATCATCGGATCGGTCAGGCTGGAGAGCACGCGCAGCGGCACCTTGTATTTGCCGGCAAACTCCACCGAGCGGGTCTGCAAGACTTTCGAGCCGAGACTGGCCATCTCGAGCATTTCTTCGAAGGTTATGGTCTTTAGGCGACGCGCGTCCTCGACGATGCGCGGATCGGTTGTGTACACGCCATCGACATCGGTGTAGATCAGGCATTCATCGGCCTTGAGAGCCGCTGCCAGGGCCACTGCCGAGGTATCCGAGCCGCCGCGCCCGAGGGTCGTGATGTTGCCCTGCTCGTCCATCCCCTGGAAGCCGGCCACCACGACGACATAGCCTTTGGCCAAATCGGCGCGAATCGCCTTGTCGTCGATATTCATGATGCGCGCCTTGGTGAAGGCGCTGTCGGTCAGCACTTTCACTTGCGCGCCGGTGTAGCTCTTGGCCTTCAGCCCTTCGGCTTGCAGCGCCAGTGCAAGCAAACCGATAGTGATTTGCTCGCCAGTCGAAGCAATGACGTCAAGTTCGCGCGCGTCCGGGCTGGGCGCAATTTTTTTTGCCAGACTGATCAGGCGATTTGTCTCGCCCGACATGGCCGAAGGCACTACCACCAACTTGTGACCCGCGTGGTGCCATTTGGCAATCCGTTTGGCGACGTTTTTTATGCGCTCGGTCGTGCCTACCGAAGTGCCGCCGTATTTGTGGACAATCAAAGCCATAGTTTTTACGCCACCGACCGTCAAGCCCCTCTAGAACACATTAGAAGGACGCTCGGAAAATGTTCGACAAAGCCGAGCAGTTTATCGCATCGCAGCATCTCTGTTAAGCCCGGCGTGCAACAGTCCACACTTTGTTTGAACTTTTGTTAATTCTGGCAGCCATCAAGCGCAAACTGAATATTCCATGAGAATATTATCTTGTCATAAACCTCCACTCGTACGAGACTAAGCATGGGACTATTTGAAAAATTTGATCCGCGCGAGATCCGCGCCAAGCTGGGCCTGAATCAGGACGAGTTCTGGACCCAGATTGGCGTCACCCAATCGGGCGGCTCACGTTATGAGTCTGGGCGCGACATGCCCAAGCCAGTGCGCGAGTTGTTGCGCCTGGTGCATGTCGAACGCATCGACCTATCACGGGTGAAGCGCGAAGACTTTGAGGTACTTGACTTCCTCAAAAACGATCATCCCGACCTTTACAAAAAGCTGCGCCGCGCAGTCAAGACCAGGCATGGCGGTGCTGCAGACGTAGCGTCGACCGCCTAAAGCGCACCCTGCTGATATAATTTATTTTTCGGCGTGTGGCGCAGCCTGGTAGCGCACTTGCATGGGGTGCAAGGGGTCGAAGGTTCGAATCCTTTCACGCCGACCAAATTAAAAAATGCCGCCTTTGGGCGGTTTTTTTATTCAGCGGACCGGCTGCCCGGCCGTTCACCCAAAAGCTCCTCAGCAGATGCCGGGCGATCCCGCGCCAACCAAGCCGACAACAAGCTGGCGGCCATAATCAGCGCGCCGCCTGCCAGCTCCTTCCCTCCCAACGTCTCTCCCGCAAGCAACCAGCCGCTCAGCGCTGCAAAAACCAGCTCGGAGAGATAGATCACGATGGCGAGATTGGCAGGCGTGCGCGCCAACCCGTACTGCACCACCCAGTTGCACAACAACATGACCGTACCGGTGAGGCAGGTCAGCGTCACCACCAATCCGAGTTCGGCAGGCATCGTCAGAGGCTGATCGAGCGCCAGCGCGGCGGCGAAACCGATCAGCACGCAGGCGGCGCAGATGTAGAACGAGCGCACCCCAATATGCATTTCGCCGCTCTGCCGGATCAGCACGTTGGCGAGCGCGAACGTGACCCCCGAAGCTAGTCCCAGCCACTCGGCCCAATCGCGCGGCCACGGTAGTCCTAGCGCCGGGTTCCACAGCATCACAGCGGCACCCGCCAGCGCTACTACCGTGGCACCGAGCGTCACCCGCGACGGCGTCTCGCGCAGCAGCCACCAGGCGAAGGGTACCGTCCACACCGGGGCGATGTAAAACAACAGCACCACACGCGCCACCTGGCCGTAGATCACCGCGATCAAAAAACCGACATTGGCGCAGCCCGCCGCAATCGCCACCGCCAGCAACATGCGCCAGCGCCGCTCCACCCACAATTGCTCGTGAAACTTTGCGCTGAGCAGCAGGCACGCAAAACCGTAGGTGAACACCGTCGCCCACGCCGCCGCCAAACCAGCCTCGCGCAAGTAGCGATACGGATACCAGACCAACCCCCAAATCAGAGCACCGGTGAGCAAGGCAAAAATATTGGCAGCGGGCAGACGCATTCACAACGATCATTCATCGGCGGAGGGTAAACGGAGAGCAAGCAACAAGTCAAACAAACGCGCGGGCGGCTTCGCCTCACGCATCGCCTCACTATAGCGGGCTTTATAATTGCGGTATGAATCCGCGTCTATCGTTGTTGCAGCCCTACCCCTTTGAACGGCTGCGCGTTTTGTTTGCTTCCACCCCGCCGGCCGCGGGCCTCAAACCGATCAGTCTTGGGATTGGTGAGCCGCAGCACCCGACGCCGGAGTTCATCAAGCGCGCCCTGACGGACAACCTCAAAGGGCTGGCGA
>JAYVSR010000236.1:0-2504 GCA_043775155.1 Burkholderiales bacterium
GCTTCGACGAATTTGGCGTAAGCCTCTTTGAATCCGGCCGGGGTCTTCACCTCGTGCGTCGTTTGATCAAGCTTGCACCCTTCGCGGTCGCCGGTTTGGTTGGTCGGGAACAAGACTTCGGCGCAGAATTTGCCGGCTTCTTCGACCACTTGGTCGATCAGCTCGCGCGTGTTCTCGGCGACTGCCGGCAATTGTTTGATGATCGATTCGGCGTGCAGTACTTCGTGCATCACGAATTGCATGTCGCGCAATGGAGGGGTGTATTGAGCCATGGTGATTTCTTTCTGTGTTGCTGGGTTGTCGAAAACGATTGTCAAAACGATTCTTGAAAAATGGTGACTTCAGTGCTGCTTGCGGCTGTCGCGGCGGGGCTGCTGCGAAACCAGCCTGGCTGCCGCCTTGCCCTCAAACTTTTTAGCCCTGCCGCGCTGTGCAGCAGGCAACGCCGCCGCGGGCAATGCGTAGTAACCGATGGTGCGGGCAAACGCCACGCGCGCGCGCGCGGTGGCGCGGGCATCACGCAATAGCCGCGCGTCATGATGCAGCGACAGCACTAGGCCGTAAAGCTCGAACACCAGTTGTTCCGGGTCGCACTCCTTCGATAGATGCCCTTGCTCTATCGCTTGCGCCGCCGCTTTGTGCATCTCGCCCTGCCAGGCGCGGTTGACCGCCACCATGCGGTCGCGCACCGGGCCTTCCTTGTCGTCAAACTCGACCGCGCCCGAGACGAACACACAGCCATGCGGAATCTCCACAAACTGGATGCGGTCCAGCCAGTTCTCGAACATCGCCGTCAAACGCGGCAAGCCGCGTGGCAGTTGCAGCGCGGGGAAAAACACCGCATCGAGAAACAAGCGCGCGTAGTCATCAATCACCGCGATCTGCAAATCCTCGCGGCTGCCAAAGTGCGCGAACACGCCGGACTTCGACATGCCGAGACGCTCGGCAATGCTGCCGATGGTCAGGCCCTCAAGCCCCTCGCGGCTGGCGATGGCCTGCGCCGCATCAAGAATGCGCTCGCGCGTTTGCTCGCCCTTTGACGGCCTGGGCGAGTGAGTATTTGGGAGAGAGGTTTCAGCGGAGAGCACGATAGCGGATTGAAATAAACCGAACGGTCGTGCTTTTTCGCAGTTGCTACGAAAGAGGTCAAGCGATTTTTATGTTGCGTTGCAGTAATTGGCTAGGCGTAATACTAATAATTTATATTAATCAGATGCTTGCATAACCAACTAGAAATCGAGGAACAGCTCTAATACATGAATGCAGGCTTACCGGCCAGGGCGATTCACGCATCGAATTGCTCCCCGCCCCTTTGATTTAGCGCGCACTGATAAGTAAGTGCATCGTCCAAGGTAGGCATGCTTTCGCAGCATTCATTGAGGGGGCCTGGGTTTTTCCACGATCTTGAGCTTCAGGACTTCATTGACCAAAAATCTGCTTCTTTCAGCCACGGCTTGGTCTCGTTCTCTGGGACACCGGTTGAGAATCCAAGAATGCCGACCGCCCCCAGCATCCGGAAAAGCGAATAGAGATTGCGTTGGCTTGGCGCTGTGAGCAGTAAGAATCAACTGGTCCGTGCTGACGTCGCGGAGTTCTGTTCGACCATAATCCACGGACACGAAAGGGAACAGAATCTTCGTTTCATCGCTACGCTGGCGATACACCGTTCGCCCAGCCGCCTTTTCTTGCGTCATCCCCAGTGCGTAGTGTACCCATCGGCACCTCCGCAGAGCGCCCGCAGCTGTGGCCAAGCGATGATCTCGTCAAGAATAGGAATCCCAAACACCAGCGGGAACAGCGCGACTTGCGCGGCTTCGCGCCACGGCTTGTCTGGCAGTTGCTTTCCAATCCAGAGGGCAATCAAAATCGTGACGGGAATCCACAATCCGATTATTCCAAGCAGCATCAGTCCAAACATTACTCCCCCAACTCTTGAGATCCGCTTCCACCAACGGTTTCAGCCCGAGCTATGCACGCCAGTTGAGCACTGTCAAGCCAGGCACGCGGCCAAACTCCGCAACATTAGAAGTCACTATCGGGTAGCCAAGCGCCCGTGCATGACCGGCGATCATCACGTCGGGCCAGCTGATCGGTTTGCCGGGTACGCGCAGCGCCATTCTGGTGACCACCGCCTGTGCAGCGGCAGGTTCGTCGAACGGCATCACCTCGAATCGCGCGTAGACCTGGTCGAGCAGCGCGATGGTGGATTTTTTCAGTTTGCCGTCACCGCTGGCGATGCCGTAGCGCAACTCATGCCAAGTGATCGCGCTGACTACGCAACGATGCTGTCCGTACAGATGGATTTTTGAGACGATCCGTTGCCAGCCCTCGCGCTCGTTGCCAATGTCGGAGAGGACATTGGTATCGAGCATAAAACGCGTCATTTCTTTTGATACAGCTTTTGCAGCGCTTCGACGGTCTTGCGCAAATCAGGCGTGATCTGTTGCAGAAATTCTTCTTTGGCCGGTAGGGCCGGCAGGCGTGAAAGCCGGGCCGGTGTTTTG
>JAYVSR010000237.1:0-4383 GCA_043775155.1 Burkholderiales bacterium
CACGCTCTGTCTCGCAGATGGCCAAGGCGGCGGCGGCCTGCAGCGCCGGTGGCGTGGGGCGCTATTCCCGTTCCAATTTTGTCCATATGGATTGCGGCCGCCGTATTGACTCTCTTGTGATGGCGTTTGCGGCGTTTCGGGCGACTGATCGGGCGGTTGATTCGGTGTATCCGACATGCGTGATTCTCTTTGACGAGTGATTCAAAACAACTCAGAACTAACTTGGACTAAAGATCCGCGCTCACCGTTGCACCGGCTTGCGGAAAATATTTTTTATTCAGGTTCGGATTCAAATCCGCATTGGCATCACAACGTATTTGAAATCAGCATTCTCGCCACCGGTGATCAATGCACTTGAGTTAGCGTCACCGAGCGACACGCGAATCTTCTCGGTCTTGAGGTGATTGAGCACATCGAGCAGGTAGGTCACGTTGAAACCAATATCAATGGTGTCACCGTGGTAATCAATTTCAGCCTCTTCCTGCGCTTCCTCTTGATCGGTATTGGTGCAGCTAATTTTCAGGCTACCGTCACCGACGACGCAACGCACACCCTTGAATTTTTCATTTGTCAAAATCGCCGCGCGGGTCAGACAGCCAATCAACTCTTCACGCGAAATATCGAAACCGTTTTTGTAACCGGATGGAATCACCCGGTTGTAATCAGGAAACTTGCCTTCGACCAGTTTCGATACCAGTTCGACATTGCCGAACTGAAACCGCACTTGGTTGCTGGCGATATCAATGCGGATCAACTCATCACTGTCTTCGAGCAAGCGTTCCAACTCGATCACGGTTTTGCGCGGAATAATCACTTCTTGTTTTTCAACGTCAGCCTCTACCGGCAAAGCAGCAAACGCCAAACGATGTCCGTCGGTTGCCACCACCTTGACGGAATTTTTTTCGATGATCAGCAGCAGCCCATTGAGGTAGTAACGAATGTCTTGCTGCGCCATCGCGTACTGCACCAATGCCAGCAAGCCCTTGAGCGCTTTTTGCGTGATCGAAAAACCGGCTTTGAAATCCGTTGCCGCCGCAACCGTCGGAAAATCTTCCGCTGCCAAGGTCTGCAAGGCAAAACGTGAACGGCCAGATTTGATGTTGAGCTTCTTGCCGTTTAACTCCAGGGCGACTGGCCCGGCGGGTAGTGCACGCAGAATGTCGAGCAGCTTACGCGCTGCTACCGTGGTCGCTGCGTCCGGCCCGGCACCACCCTCAGCCTTGGTAGAAATTTGTACTTCGATATCGGTCGCGAGAAAATTCAATTCGCTGCCGGTTTTACGAATCAACAGATTGGACAGAATCGGCAAGGTGTGACGGCGTTCAACGATTCCGCTCACGGTCTGGATCGGCTTGAGCAGTGCGTCGCGTTCAGCAGAGACTAATTGCATGATCTATTCCTTTATATAACTAATAACAACTAATAAGTGCCTGTGGATTTCGGGACAACATTGATTAATTGTTTTGTTTCAATGGCTTGCTGGTCAGGGTGGGGTTGGTTTTATTGTGGGTAAGCCAAGCGGTGAATGGGGATAACTTTTTGGTTTGATCGAAATAGTGGAGTTATCCCCATTTCATCCACAGTGTATTCAGTGGTTATCCCCTGTGTTTATCCCGGCGGTGTCTAGCCCTTGATAATTTGGTCGAGCACGTGGAGTTCGTGATTGAGTTGGGTATCGGTTTTACGGTTTTCGGTAATTTTGCGTACGGCATGCAATACCGTCGTGTGATCGCGGCCACCGAAAGCATCGCCGATTTCCGGCAGCGAGAGCGAGGTGAGTTCTTTGGAAAAAAACATCGCTATTTGGCGCGGTTTGACCAAATCAGCAGTACGTTTTTTCGAGAACATTTCGGGCAGTTTGATCCGGTAAAAATCGGCCACTGTCTTTTGGATGTTCTCCAGCGAGATGGCGCGGTTTTGTACCCGCAATAAATCGCGCAGGGCATCGCGCGCTACTTCAAGCGAAATTTCTTTGGCGTGAAACTGCGAGTAAGCCACCAGTTTGCGCAGTGCGCCTTCAAGCTCGCGCACATTGGAGCGCAGATGTTTGGCGATAAAGAACGCTACTGTTTCGTCGAGTGTGATCCCTTGGCTCTCGGCCTTTTTGATCAGAATCGCGACCCGCATTTCGAGTTCTGGCGGGTCGATTGCCACTGTCAGCCCCCAGCCAAACCGCGAGATCAAGCGGTCTTCGATACCGGGAATTTCGCGCGGGTAAGTGTCGCAGGTGATGATGACTTGCTTGCGTGATTCGATCAGGGCGTTAAAGGCATAAAAGAATTCTTCTTGAGTGCGATTTTTGCCGTTGAAGAATTGGATGTCATCAATGATCAACAGATCGAGCGAGTGGTAGTAGCGTTTGAACTCGTCGAAAGTTTTCTTTTGATACGCCCGCACCACGTCGGTGACGTACTGTTCGGCGTGGATATAGCGGATCCGGGCGTCCGGCCGGGCCTGGAACAGCGTGTTGCCAATCGCTTGCACCAGATGGGTTTTGCCCAAGCCGACCCCACCGTAGAGAAACAGCGGGTTGTACGAGGTGCCGGGGTTCTCCGCCACTTGAATTGCGGCGGCGCGGGCGAGTTGGTTCGCTTTGCCGGTGACGAAAGCGTCGAACGAATGGTCGCGATTAAGCCGGGTCTTCTCAAAACTGGGGGCGCTGGCGGGCAACGGTGTATCGAGTCGCGCGGGCTGCAACGCCGCCGTGCTGAGTGAATCACCGGGTGAATCGATCGCCTTGGCAGACTTGCGCGCCACCGGCGTGTAGGTGACATTGATGCGCGTTGCAGTACCCCAATATTCAGCCGCCAAACTCTCCAGGCGCTGAACGTAGCGGTCCTTGATCCACTGCTGGACAAACCGATTCGGCGCGACCAACTCGATGACCCCAGGCACTTCGATGCTACTCTCCGGCGCGCCTTGGGCGTCCGCAGGCGCCAGGGGTTTGATCCAAGTTTCGAATTGCTGCTTCGGTAATTCTTTGCCAAACAGCGCCGTGCAGTGTTCCCAGAAGCTGGCGTTGGACAATAGATGGTCATTGGCGCGGTCGTCTGCGCGGGCAATTTGCGTGGCTGGCATGCGGCGAATTTGTCGGGTGATTTTTGGTGATGCGGCGGCCTGTTTCCGGGTCTCCTCCGGCCTCAGGCGCACACCTTTTTTGATGCCGCAATTCTACTCTCTTCAGCGGTTGCGCCGGGGGTACAGGATAGGCGTGAGAAGGGGGGGTTTTCGTTGACGTAAAAGGCAAATTTGGTGTCTAATTACGGGTTTCGCCGGATTTGAACCTGCCTCAATGCGGGGTTTGCGGCGTATCTCCATCCGCGTGTTCCGCGCGGCACCGGTTAGGCTCACATCAAACTGGTTTTTCTTCTGATTTTTGATCCAAGGACCCACGCATCATGAAACGTACTTACCAACCATCGGTTGTGCGCCGTAAACGCACCCACGGCTTTCTCGTGCGGATGAAAACCAAAGGTGGCCGCGCTGTCATCGCCGCGCGCCGCGCCAAGGGCCGTGTGCGTCTCGCCGTCTAAGCCGTTAGTCCGGGTTTTCCCGTTTAGCTCGTCTTCCAGCGGCGCTCAAGCATGCTTTCCGGCGATGACTTCGCCGCCGTGTTGAAAAGCCGCGAGCGTTCGCGTTCGCCACATTTTTCTCTACAGTGGCGCGCTGGCACGGCACCAGTCTCCCGTCTCGGTCTGGTACTGCCGAAAAAGCTCGCGCGCACCTCGGTGCGCCGTAACCTGATCAAGCGCCAAAGCCGCACATTGTTTCGTGTTTGGTCGGAAGGCCAGACGGCAGGCGAGGGTGGTACTGCGGTGTGTGATGTCGTACTCAAGATCACTGCCAAAGTCGCCGGGCTGGACCGACGCGCGCAGTTCGGCGAGTTGTCCGGGCTGATGCAGGCTTTGCCGCGTTCATAAAGCAGGAGATGCCACTGGTGAAAACCCTGCTCATTGCGCTCGTCAAAGCTTATCGGTACGCGATCAGCCCGATGCTGGGCCGTCATTGCCGTTTTGAGCCGTCTTGTTCCGAATATGCCGTCGAAGCGTTGCAGACCCACGGTGCGCTCGGCGGGGCTGGGCTGGCCTGCGCCCGTTTGTGTCGCTGCCATCCGTGGCATGCCGGTGGCTACGATCCGGTGCCGCCAGCGAAACTTCAAGCGAAATCTCAAGCGAAATTTCAAGATTTGACCCTGCACGACAGCATCGGGCACGCGCCTGGGCGCACCTCCCGCTTTGCCTTTCTTCACCGCACGCCTTAACTGATTGATTTCAAGATGCCCTCCATGGACACGCGCCGCCTGATTCTGTTTTTCATCTTCTCGTTTTCGCTGGTGATGCTGTGGGACGCCTGGCAAAAGCAGCAGGCCAAGCTCAACGCGCC
>JAYVSR010000238.1:0-5305 GCA_043775155.1 Burkholderiales bacterium
GTTCAATGCGACGCACGCAGAGGAACTGCGCGTCGCGATCGTCGATGGTCAGAAGCTGGTGGACCTCGACATCGAAACTGCTGGTCACGAGCAGCGTAAAAGCAATATCTACAAGGGTGTTATCACCCGCGTCGAGCCCTCGCTCGAAGCCTGTTTTGTAGACTACGGCGTTGACCGCCACGGCTTTTTGCCGTTTAAAGAAGTCTCCCGCTCCTACTTTCGCGAAGGCGTGTCGGTACGCGACGCAACGATCAAGGAAGCATTGAAAGAAGGCCAGGAACTCCTGGTCCAGGTCGAGAAGGACGAGCGCGGCAACAAGGGCGCGGCTCTCACCACTTTCATTTCGCTGGCCGGGCGCTATCTGGTGCTGATGCCGAACAACCCGCGTGGCGGCGGCGTGTCGCGCCGCATCGAGGGCGAAGACCGGCAGGAACTCAAAGACGTGATGGATGCCCTCCAGTACCCGGACGGCATGAGCCTGATCGCGCGCACCGCCGGCATCGGCCGCGCCACCGACGAGTTGCAGTGGGACTTGAACTACCTGCTCAAACTGTGGGACGCGATCAAGGGCGCAGCCGACGGCATCAAGGGCGCCGAACTGATTTATCTCGAATCGTCGCTGGTGATCCGCGCGATTCGCGATTACTTCTCGTCCGACATCGGCGAGATTTTGATCGACACCGACGATATTTTTGAACAAGCCACCAGCTTCATGTCGGTGGTGATGCCCGACACCGTGTCGCGCGTCAAACGCTATAGCGACCCGGTGCCGCTGTTCTCGCGGTTTCAGATCGAGCATCAGATTGAGTCGGCGTATTCGCGCACGGTGCAGTTGCCCTCTGGCGGCGCGATTGTGATCGACCACACTGAAGCGCTGGTCGCGGTGGATGTCAACTCGGCACGCTCAACCCGTGGCAGCGACATCGAAGAGACCGCTACCCGCACCAACCTCGAAGCGGCCGACGAAGTGGCGCGCCAATTGCGCTTGCGTGACTTGGGCGGCCTGATCGTGATCGACTTCATCGACATGGAAAACGCGCGCAATCAGCGCGATGTCGAACAGCGACTGAAGGATGGCTTGAAACCGGATCGCGCGCGCGTTCAACTGGGCAAGATTTCGCGTTTTGGGTTGATGGAGCTATCGCGTCAGCGTCTGCGCCCGGCCCTGGCGGAAGCCAGCTACACGGTGTGCCCGCGCTGTACTGGCACCGGCCACATTCGCGATACCGAATCGTCGGCGCTGCACATCCTGCGCGTGATTCAGGAAGAAGCGATGAAGGAGTCGACTGGCGCGGTACACGTGCAAGTGCCGGTGGATGTCGCCTCGTTCCTGCTCAATGAAAAGCGTCACGAGATCAGCAAAATCGAGATCCGCAATCGCGTCTCGGTGCTGCTGGTGCCAAACAAGTTCCTCGAGACGCCCCAGCACAAGATCGAGCGCATCCGCCACGAAGACATTCCGGATTCGATGAAGCCAAGTTTCGAGATGGTGGTCGAGCCGGAGCAACAGAATTACATGCGCAAAGAAGCGGGCAACGCGCCAAAGAAGCTGGAGCCACTGGTCAAGGGCATCACACCGGACGCACCGCCACCGCCGCATCACGAGCCTGCAGCGCCTGCCGCTACAGCCAGCAGCGCCGCAGCACCCGGCGCTGCCACACTGGCTGCGCCAGCGCAAAGCGAAGGCATCATCAGCCGCATCATGGGCTGGTTCAAACCAAAAGCCGAACCGGACAACATCATGCCCGCACCGGTGGCAGCAACGCCGGACGCAAAGACACACGGCGACCGCAATGATCGTGATCGCAATGGCCGCGGCCGCCGCGGTGGACGCAACGACCGCGGTGATCGCGGTGGCGAGCGCGGCGGTGAGCGCAGTGAGCGCCCGCGCAATGAACGTGGTGACCGACCAGAGCGCGGCCCGCGCCCGGAACGTGGCGAGCGCAAGAGTGGTGAGCGCCCACCGCGCGACGGTGAAGTTGCCAAGGCCGATGGCGAGATGACCGCCGGTGCCAACGCCGCTGACAACAACGCAGGCAATGGTGCCAATGGAAGCGCGGGCAGCGCTGCAACTAGCAACAACGGCCAGCGCCGTGAACGTAGCGAGCGCGGTGATCGTCCGCCACGTGAGCGCCAGCCACGTGGTGATCGTCCGTCGCGCGACAACGCTGGTGATACAACTTCAGCGCAAGCACTCGCCGCACCGGTCAATAGTGACGCTGGCGACATCGCGCAAACTGCTACGGTCGGCGCTGGTGCCGATGGCGCGCCGCGCGACGGTGGCGACGAAGACCGCGGCAATCGTGGTCGCCGTGGCCGCCGTGGTGGCCGTGGGCGCGGACGCGAAGATCGCGATGGCACCGGCATCAATGGTGAAGCGTCGCAAGCTGAGGGCAATGGCGCTGACGCTTCGGCATCAAGCCACGCCGGCACGCACGAAGCGGCTCCCGCACCTATGCACACCGAGTCCGCAAACGCGACACACGCAAGCAGCGAATCGCATGCCGCGCCTCTAGCCGCAGTGGCAGCCATCGCTGCGACAGCCGCAGCCACGACGACGGTTGCACATGCAATTTCTGCTCCAGCGCAGACGCATGCAGTTGATGCCGTCGCAACCGCTGCGCCTGCTGCGATTGCGACGCCTGCTCCCTCTGCGTCCGCACCCGCCGCAATCGCTGCACCGGTGCCAGCCCCCGTGCTGACGCCAGCGCAAGCTGCTGAGCCCATCGTGATGCGCAAGCCGGTCGAGCAATTGCTTGCCGAACGCCAAACGATGCTCGACGGCGCTGGTTTGGCACTGGTGGAAACCGACTCGCAAAAATGGCGCGCCGCCTACGACCGCGCCAGCAGCTATGTCGAACCAGCGCGCGTGCCGCGTGTACCCCGTCCGTCGCCGGTGCAGGATCAAGGGCCGCTGCAACAGGTCGAGACGCGTAAGTAAGCCGCATTGCGGGCCTCGGTCCGCACTCTGCCAACAGCCGGAAAGCCTTGTCTACCAAGGGTTTCCGGCTTTTTTATTGGTTCAATATTGGTGGTCGCTCAACGCCGCAATCACGGCTGCGCCATGCAACGGCCACGGCGGATCCCGATTACGGTTTCGCGATGATCGCCGCGATCAAGCCGTCACACGCATCTTCGATGTAGTCGAGCACCGCCTCAAACCCGGCCGCGCCGCCGTAGTAAGGGTCAGGCACTTCGATTTGCTGCGGATATTTTTTCGCGTAGCGCAGCATCAGTGCGAGCTTGTGTTTGTGCTGCGGCGGACACTGCTGCCGCAACAGCGCGAGGTTGTCTTCATCCATCGCCAGCACATAGTCAAACATATCGAAGTCGGCCGTCTTCACCCGCTGCGCACGCTGCGTACTCATGTCGTAGCCGCGCTGCAGCGCATGAGCCTGCGAGCGGTTATCCGGCGGATTGCCAATGTGATACGCGTGCGTGCCGGCCGAGGCCACTGCAATCACGTCTGCCAGTCCGCGTTGCATCAACTTGCGCCGCATCACGCCCTCTGCCGTCGGTGAGCGGCAAATATTGCCCATACAGACGAACAACACGGATTTTGTGGTCACGGATGAATTCATCCGCAGCATGCTACCGCACTCAAAGCGCATCAACACGGTTACAGCACGCACCGCGGAGACCGCGACACACACACCTTTGCTACCATCGAGGCATGACCAACCTAACCAAGCAGCGAGTTGCGCGCCGCGAAGACCTGGGCCTGAACCGCAGCGAGTTTGCCGCGTTGAAACGCCTGTCGACGCCGGAGAAAATTCAGGCGTATCTGAACGCCACACCGGCGAATCACGAACTCGGCGGCGAGACCCTCCTCTCGGTGCGCGAGGTGCTGCGCCAGCGCCGCGCCCATTGCCTCGAAGGCGCCATGCTGGCCGCCTGCGCCTTGTGGGTGCATGGCGAGCCGCCGCTGCTGCTTTACATGCATTGCGACATCGTCGATTGGCCGCACGTCATCACCTTGTTCAAACGCGGGCGCTGCTGGGGCGCGATCAGCAAAACCAATGGTGTGCCGCTGCGCTACCGCGATCCGGTGTATCGGTCGCTGCGCGAGCTTACGATGTCTTACTTCCACGAGTACTACACCAAGCGCGGCAAGAAAACCTTGCGCGGCTATTCGGTGCCGTTTGATCTGCGCCGGATGGACACCGCACTGTGGGTGACCAACCCGCACAACGGCTGGGAAGTCAATGACAAGCTCGAAACATTGCGCCACACCATGCTGATCACACCGCGCCAGGAGAAGCTGCTCGCCAAGCGCGACCGCTTCGAGCGCACGATTGCGAAGCTGCTGGAGTATCCCAAGCCCGCCCTCTAACGGTTGCGAGCATCCTCAACATAAGCCTGAATAATAAGCCTGAGAAGCGCGCCCACCAAGGGTTCTGGCGAATTTCCCCTCTAACGATAAGCATTCGAACTGATCTTGTTCGCCATGCAATCCAATCCCGAAGATGTCAATACCCATGAGAGGGGAGTTAACGTTTTCCGCCACCGCCTGCAGCAGCACCGCAGCCCAACACCGTCAATAGCTGCCAGGCCGCGCCAGATTTTCAAACTTGGTGTATTCGCCGAGAAACGCCAATTGCACTTTACCAATCGGGCCGTTACGTTGCTTGCCGATGATGATCTCGGCAGTGCCTTTGTCTGGCGATTCGAAGTTGTAAACCTCGTCGCGATAGATAAACAGAATCACGTCGGCGTCCTGCTCAATAGCGCCGGACTCACGCAAGTCGCTCATCATCGGGCGTTTATCGGTACGGGATTCAAGGCTGCGGTTGAGCTGCGACAGCGCAATCACCGGGACGTGGAGTTCTTTCGCCAGCGCTTTCAACGACCGCGAGATTTCGGAAATTTCGGTGGCCCGGTTTTCGCTTGCCGCGTTCGACGACCCCGACATCAACTGCAAGTAGTCGATCACAATCAGATCAAGCTTGCCGTAGATGCGGTGCAGGCGGCGCGCGCGCGCGCGCAGTTCCAGCGCGGTCAGCGCCGGCGTTTCATCGACGTGTAATTTGACTTCCTGCAACTGCTCGAAAGCGGTGGCGAAGTGGCTGAACTCCTGATCGCTCAGCTTGCCGGTGCGCAGACGATGCAGGTAGAGACGGCCAATCGAGCCGAGCATGCGCATCGCCAATTGGGTGCCGCCCATCTCCATCGAGAACACGCCAACGATGCCGCCAGCCAGTGCGACGTTCTCCGCAATGTTGAGCGAGAACGCGGTCTTGCCCATCGACGGCCGGCCCGCCACGATCACCAGATCGCCGGGTTGCAGGCCGGAGGTTTTTTGATC